>CAIOIA010000105.1 GCA_903858295.1 uncultured Candidatus Peregrinibacteria bacterium
AAGCTCCCATGGTATTCCGTTTTTTGTGAATATGGAATGTCCAATATTATGTTCGTATAAACGACGAGGGATGTCGTTGGTAGATCCAATATAATACTTGTTGAGTTTTTGACTGAAAAGGATATAAACAAAACCTTTCATAATCGCCAATATTTGAACCTGAAACATGAACTAATGTATGATTTATAACCTGCGGCTTCCCCGATACATTGTATCTGGAAGCTCCACCAAATCTGAGCTACTTATGGGGCTCTAACCCACAACCTTCCCGATACTATGTATCGGGATGCTCTACCAACACTGAGCCACTAATGGGACTCGAACCCACGACCTACGCATTACGAATGCGTTGCTCTACCAACTGAGCTAAAGTGGCATAAGGATCAGGTTTTCCGAGGCATTGCGTCTCAGAAAGACGGGTTGATGATAGGCGAAAGGTCTATCCAAGTCAAACTGAAATTTCACGGGAATATGGTGGGGCGATATGGCTGATATACACTTCTCATTTAAGGCTTTCTCGTGTAGATTAGGCGCAAGTTATTTCGTGTCAGCATCAGATGGGCAGATTGGATAACATAGAGGGGATTGAGCGGGGTAAAGCCTTGGGCCCACTGACAACTTTCGGCATGGGAGGCCCTGCGGATTATTATTATCGGGTGACCGACGTGATGAAGATTCCGGCCCTGCTGGAGGCGTGCGCGGCTGATGGACTGCCTTATGTGCTACTTGGCTGGGGGAGCAATATGGTATTCTCTGACAAAGGATTTCGCGGACTGGTGATTCACAATTTGGCGAAACACATAGAAAGAGATGGTGAGCTGGTCGTGGCGGATAGCGGCACTTTGCTTTCACAAATTATTCAGTTCAGTCTGAAGAGTGGCCTCACCGGCATGGAGAAGCTGATAGGAGTGCCGGGGACTATCGGCGGAGCAGTGAGAGGAAATGCAGGCGCTTTCGGACTGGAGATCAGGCATATTTTCGAGAAGGCTTTGATATATGATTCGGAGACTGGCGTGCGGGAAGTAGATGCAGATTATCTGCGATTCGATTATCGTCATTCGCGCGTGAAGGACAGCCGTGAATTAGTGTTGAAAGTTTGGCTGAAACTAAGTCCAGGCGACACTGAAGCAGGAGTTGCGGAGGTGAGGAAAATCATCGCCTCTCGCGCAGGAAAGCATCCCACAGGGAAATCAGCCGGCTCTTTCTTCAAGAATCCTTCTGGAAATTCGGTGGGAGTGGGCTTGTCCGCAGGCCTTCTGATAGACCAATGCGGCTTCAAGGGTACTCACCGAGGTGGAGCCTTCATCAGCGAGAAACACGGAAATTTTCTAATGAATGATGGATCGGCGACTATGGCCGATGTGCTCGAGCTCAGTCATGAAATTCAGCAGGCTGTACAGCAGAAATTCAGCATAAATTTACAGCGCGAAGTGGCTCTGGTCGGCGAACACGGATATCTCGATGACGCTCCAGTCAAATAATTTTCAGGCGAAATCTATGGGCGATTTGCCTAGCGGTATGCGGGTTCCTAGTGTTCCGAAAGATGTGTCAGGGGCATAGTCTCCTACGAGCAATTTGCGATCATGCTCGTAGCAATCGAGTCCGAGTACTCCGCCATTCACAAATACAAAATTCGAATATCGGGTTGTCCTTTTCCGGTCTGGCAGATATCTGTCCACGGTATGATTTCTGAAAGCTTGATGGAGAAAAGACTTATATTCCAGATCAGAAAGGCCATCGAAATCTAATCTTCCAAGTGCCAATTCGCGCAGGCCATTGTCTACTTGGGTGCGGAAACGTATCAAGTCGGCAAATGGATCCTGAATTTCTATGTCTCCCCTTGCCAGTGCCTGCATATCTTGTGTCGCGGAAGTTCGCACCTGCGTGACTTCCAGAGTATCGGGAGCGAAGACTATGCGAGCACCTAGAGGCTCTAGTGGATCAGAAAACTTATAACCTGCACGGAAAGCTTCCTGCTGATCTTTCGGGGAAAAATTATGCAATGTATCCAGATCAGGGATGTTATCCGGCACCACTCTCTGTACTTTCGAGAGATTCTGATAGCCATAACTATTGTTATAATATGGGATGCCGCTTTCTGTGAAAAGCACGCTGAATAATTTATCCAAATCCATAAGACCGGCATCAAACAGTGGCAGAATTTTCTTCCCTCGGGCGAGACTTTCTACGGCTTTCTCTACATCCGCCCTCTGTATCTGAGCATTGTCGAAAAGCGCTCCATAATGATCGGAATTCCGTACCAGGCCAGCCTTGGTCAGGGAGTCCACCAGGCCCCATCGCTGATGTGCATGGACAGCCTCTCGTCGCGCAGCCTCGAGGTCAAATTTTCCACGAACCTGAAGCATTCTCGCGGCATGACGGAAGCTTATCGTCCTCTGCTTTTCCGGATTTGATACTGCCAGGACATTTCGGGTTGCGTCACGCGCTCCAGATTGCAGTCTCGCCTGTTCGGCAATAATTGTAAGCAAATCTTCTATGCTGGGAGCCGATGTTTCAGCGACTTGGCGAAACTCTTCCCAAGCCTTATCCTCTCCTTCTATATTAGTTTTTTTATCAATTCCCATAATCACAAAAAACAGAAAATTACTGAGACTCTATTTAAAGCCCATGCCATCCATCTAGTCAAGACGAATTATCTTAGTACTTGGGCGAAAAAGAGTGTCAAGCAAGATGGCTTATAGACGAGAGAAAACAGGCCAAAAACCTTGGCCGGACAAGGATTTATCAAAAGTTTTGACATATCCGAGAAGTATACAAGAAGTCCCGCCAGCTGCTGAGTGCTTTTTCTGCAGCGTCGGAGTAAATTGAGCAGTATCCGAAACTGAAGCGTTAAGAATTTTGCCTTAAGCAAGGCGAAATTTAGCTGAAGTGAGGAATA
>CAIOIA010000106.1 GCA_903858295.1 uncultured Candidatus Peregrinibacteria bacterium
AAGAGAGAGACATTTGCCATGGTGTGTTCAAATCTTCTATACGACTTCGTTCAAGTTTTTTGCGCACTCGAACTAACCTGAAACTATAGCCAAGAAGCGACGATGTCAAAGATTTTATAAACGTTCGTACAACTTATTTGAACTAAAGCACCCCCAAACCGCCGATTCCAGGCATGCACATGCCACTAAATAATTTGTACAAAAAATCTTGCGAGACTTAGTCGCTATTGCATAATTTTTTTATCTTGAAGAACCGCCAATGAGCAATCCTGATCGGTTTGGATCATCATCGATACACAGAATGTCGTCCAACATCTATAAACGCCACTGACCCGCCTGCTTGAAATTGAAAAAGGATTCGATGAGAATAGTCCAAAGAGAAAGACCAATAATCCATAAGTTCACCTTTCAATTTATGGGTCTTCAATCGTGAATCGAAGCAATCTTCACGGAATATCTTTTCTTTCGAGATAGCCTTCTTTTGCAATTCTCTAGAAAGCTTCTTGAAAGAGTGAGCAAAATGAGAGGAATAATATATTTCGTCAATTTTCATCAGCTAGATCGGCTAGAGAATTGAGTTTCTTTAATTTGCCAGCAGAATTCTCCTTCTGATAAGACTGTACAGCCAACTTAGCCATCTCCAAGTCATATCTCTCGGCTTTTGCTTGGATTTCCTCAAATTGGTGAATTTCGATGATTACCACCTCAGCCTTATTATTATTGAGTACGATGAGCGGTTCTTTATTCTTCATAACTTGGTCAAATATAGTACGATACTGCCTTTGAATTTGCTGGACAGATACAGTTTTCGGGAAGGCCATATATAGATTATTATGTAATTATCTACATAATACTCGATACTCCCATTATTGTAAAGATTTACAGATTCATTTAGTCCTTACGTGATGAAGGATATATTACTAAATCTTAACATTATTCTAAAAACTCTCAGGCCACCACGAATTTCTTTCGGTATGGCCGGCATCCATGCTAAAATTAATACAAAGCATAATAAACAAAAAACACATGTCAAAACCAAAAGTAGCCATCAACGGCTTCGGCCGCATCGGCCGCCAGATATTCCGGATCAATCTGGAGAAAGGCAGCCCACTGGATATAGTAGCCGTCAATAATATAGGCGACAACAAGACAGCGGCTCATCTGCTCAAGTATGACTCGACTTTCGGCACACTGGCAGCAGATGTAAAATGCGAAGACGATCAGACCATCACAGTCGACGGACATAAGATAAAATACCTACAAATCAAAGACCCGGCCACGCTTCCATGGAAAGATCTCTGCGTAGACATAGTCATCGAATCCACCGGCCTCTTCACAGACCGTGAAAACGCCGCCAAGCATCTCACAGCCGGCGCCAAGAAAGTCATCATCTCGGCTCCAGGCAAAGGCGTAGATATCACTCTGCTGATGGGAGTAAATGAAGACAAATACGACAACACCAAGCATCACATCGTCTCGAACGCCTCCTGCACCACGAACTCCATGGCCCCGGTAGTGAAAGTCCTCCACGAAAATCTCGGCATCGAGTACGGCCTGATGACCACAATCCACTCCTACACGAACGACCAACGCCTGCAGGATCTCGAGCACAAGGACCTCCGCCGCGCCCGCGCCGCTACACAGTCCATAATCCCCACCACCACAGGAGCCGCAGTCACAGTAGGCGAAGTAATCCCTGAATTGAAAGGCAAACTCAACGGCCACTCCGTCCGCGTCCCTACGATCGATGTCTCTCTACTAGACTTCACCTTCATGTCCAAACGCACCACTACAGTAGAAGAAGTAAATCAAATCCTCCTCAATGCTAGTGAGACCCCAGCCCTCCGCGACATCATCGCCTTCAACATGCTGCCACTTGTCTCTGTAGACTACAAGAAAGACCCACACTCCACCATAGTCGACGGCCTCTCTACTCTCGTAATGGAAGGCAAAATGGTCAAAGTCTTCACCTGGTACGACAACGAATGGGGCTACAGCACCCGCACCGTAGAGGTCACGAAACTCATAGCGGATAAATTATAAACACAACTATGCCTCCAGAAAATTCAACACAAGCAGAAAATATGCCAACCAGACCACTTCCATCTGACAAACTCCAGGCACATGAAGTAGAGAAAACTGATTTGGAGAAAACCAAAGAGAAATTCGAACAAGCCAAATCAGAATTAGGAAAACTACTAGACAATTTGAACGTCAACGAGAAAGGCTTCAAGAATAAATACAAAGACGCCTGCGCCAAACTAGCCGATAAATTCTCACCAAAAGAAATCGAACAGTTACTGGTCGAAAGCAACAGCAAAGGAGACAAACACGTGGACTATCGCGCCCTCAACCACGTCACCGAAGTCAACGTGAAAGTAAGGAACAATCTGCATGCCCCACTGGTCAGATTCTACTTCCGCATCAAGGAAACCCCAGCCCTCTCCCACTTCGAAGGCGTAGTAAAGAAAGGCAAGAAGATTCAGATGGATTAAGACATTTACCGCTCCAGCCAATACTTCCCATCGATAGCATGCGCAATCTGATGATGCTCACGGCAAAGCGGCGCTAGATAATACGGATTATGGTCGCCACTCAACGCAAATCGCGCAGTATGATGTATCGTCACTGCCGGCTTGTTGCAATGAGAAATAGCACATTTCTTCCCGAACTCCTTCTCTATCACGCGCTTCACGCGCAAAATAGGCTTATCCAGAAACCGTAAATCAAGATTCAGTGTTCTACGCACCTGTTCTTCACTCACGCCTGCGAGTTCCGAAGAAAAACCATACTGTTCATACAGCCGCCGTCTAGCCACTTCGGGCAAAAGCCCCAAGAATTTGCGGCGTGCGTGTAAAGCCATCGCTCCATACTCGCAACAAAGTTGATAGAGAGCAGAATCAGATAGCTGTGAGTCCACTACTTCACTGGAATTTGAAAGCTCAATTTGCATATTTTTCGATTTAATATATAGTTGGAATACTAGCATATGAAAGCCACAGAAACCAATCACATGACTTGAAAATCCGAGTCATTTGCAGCAAAGTAATTCACTTATAGATGAAACTCACCAAAGAACTTGAGCAAGAAGAAAATATTAAGTATGAAGAACCTTCTTACGCGAAAGAGAAATTAGACAAAGGAGAATTTGCGATAGGTTATTTCCATGGGCAGACTTTTCTATTTATTCCCAAATCAATAAGTGACATCTTGGGCGCACAACGCCTGTGGGATTTGGCAGAACAAATATTTGGCAAAGAAGTTCTTGGAGCATTTGCTAGCCACACAAGCGATAATTACAAGTCATCATTTTTTATGGAACTTCCACCTCAATCAGACAGGGACAACAATCAAGTCACAAAACTAATTCAAAGTATTCTATGCAACTAGGTAAATATCGACATTACAAAGGGTCGCTTATAGAAGCCATCGGAATTGCCAATCACAGTGAGTCACTGGAAGAAATGGTAGTCTACAAAGAACTTGAACCTCACAATGAACATCCGGCAGGGACCTTATGGGTAAGACCACTAAAGATGTTTATCGAAAACGTGACAATAGATGGGAAAGAAATCCCAAGATTCACTTACCTAAATAATTAACAAGTACTACATATTATTAACTCGATAATATGCTTTCTCACAATCCATTAAGTAAACACGAATCTTGTGAGATATTATTGACTACAGCCAAGACATCTAGTAGATATTAGTCAAATTATTAACCTATAAAATCATGGCAAAAATTATCACAGCTACAGTACACGACTGCGCTGGCATTGGCGAACTAGTAACAGACGGAAAAATAGCTAAAGTCAAGAGTCCATTAGGGCTACGCCCGACAACAATAGCTTTACAGCATATTGAAACTGGAGCTACCCGGCCTATTTGCGAACATCTAGAGAATGATAATTATTGCACGAAACTTCGAGACGCCACGAAGGAAGAATGTTTAGTCACATTAGGACTCGAGCCTTATAGCAATAAAGAATTCAATCACATCGCTCAACCATGCAAATGGGTAAAACCTGCAATAAAATAATAAATATATTTCTTCTGTAGATCTTTCCACACAATCCATTTGCCATCACACAATTAGCACTGTATAATCCTTACTGCTAACACGGGAGCCCAAGCAAATCTGATATGCGCGCGACACTACGCCCCGCATCACTTAGCAGAGGATTACATAATTCACAGCTTCCCATGAAAATGGATCGCCGCCTAGAAGTCCTGAAAGCCATAGTCAAGCACTTCGTCGACACCGCCGAACCGGTCGGCTCGAACACCATACTCGTATCCTACAAATTCCAGGTCAGCCCGGCCACTATCCGCAACGACATGGCCTCTCTGGAGAAGGACGGACTGATCTACCAGCCGCACACTTCTTCCGGTCGCGTGCCTACAGACCTGGGCTATCGCCTCTTCGTCGAGGAATTAAATGTAAATCAGGACGCAGTAAACAAGGAAGCCAAACTAGCCATAATTCAGGCGCAGAAGCAACTCGCAGTCCATAAAGTAAAGCAGAAAATCTACGACCTGGTACAGATGCTCGCACATATCACAGGAGTAGCAAGTTTCGCTACGGTACCGGACAGTCCACGCACATTTTACATCGGCCTTTCGAATATGATTCGTCAGCCGGAATTCATCTCAGATACGAACATGGCCAGTCAAGTCATCGAAGTTTTCGAGAAAAACGACCGCTTTCTCAGCATACTTCAGGGACTGGATATCGACGACACCGTGAAATTCTTCATCGGGCGTGAAAATCTCATACCTGAGATCCAAAGCTGCACTCTGATAGTCACACAGATAGATTATCTCGGACACAAAGCAATGCTTGGACTTCTAGCTCCTACCAGAACCAATTACGCTTTCAACAAAGCCGTACTCGAACAAATCAAATCATTAATTTAATTCACCACATGCCTACAGCAAACTGGGATTCCACCCAAATAGACGACGAGACGACGCCTACCGTAGAAGATAATTTCGATTCTACAGACGACAGCGCAAGCACGTCTGCAGCTTCATCAACTTCCGGGACGCAGGACTCAGACGACTCATCATCCACACAGACACAATTGCTCGCAGCCCAAGCCAAAATAGCTGAACTTACAGCCATCTCCCAGCAAGCCCTGGCTGATCTGCAGAACTTCAAAAAACGCACAGAGGAAGAGAAAGCCGCATTCATAACCTTCGCAAATGCCGCCCTGATCACGGATCTACTCCCCGCTCTCGACAACATGGAGCGAGCCCTCGCACACATCCCGGAAGAACCTGCAGCACGAGAATGGGCTCAAGGTATTCTAGCCACCATGAAGCAATTAGAGCATATACTGGCCGGCAAAGGTCTGGAGAAGATAGAGAGCGAGAGAGAGAATTTCAATCCGGAATATCACGAAGCTTTGATGACAGAGGAGGGCGAGACAGACAAAATCATGCGAGAACTCAGCAAAGGATACAAACTCGGCAAGAGAATACTACGCCGCGCCAAAGTCGCAGTCGGTCACGGGAAAACCGGTGACAAAGAACATCCGAAAACGCATAGCAAAACCAAAGAATAATTTATTTGACATTCATTTTTTAGCACTCTATAATAGTGAGTGCTAAGTAGAGCAAAGACAGCCATAACTAATTTCAATAAAATTTAATTTATAAATATATGTCAAAAATCATAGGAATAGATCTCGGTACTACCAACTCCTGCGTCGCCGTCATGGAGGGTAGCGAAGCCGTGGTCATATCAAATGCCGAAGGTATGCGCACCACCCCATCCGTAGTCGCCATGAAAAACGGCGAAAGATTGGTCGGAACCATAGCCAAAGCGCAAGCAGTCACGAACCCGAAAAACACTATATATTCCTCCAAGCGTTTCATTGGCAGGCAGTTCTCCGAAGTCGGAGAAGAGATCAAGAAAGTCTCCTATGAAGTAGTGAAAGGCAAAAACAGCGAAGCCGACATCATGCTCGACGGCAAGCAGAGAATGCCATCAGAGATAGCCTCCATGATTCTTCAGAAACTCAAAGCCGACGCCGAAGCATATCTCGGTAGCCCGGTGACAGAAGCGGTAATCACAGTACCAGCCTACTTCAATGATTCACAGAGACAGGCGACGAAAGACGCCGGCAAGATCGCGGGCCTGGATGTGAAGAGAATCATCAATGAGCCTACTGCTGCAGCCCTCGCTTACGGCATGGACAAGAAAGGCCAGAACAAGAAAATCGCAGTATTCGATCTAGGAGGTGGTACATTCGATGTATCCATCCTCGAACTCGGTGACGGAGTATTCGAAGTATTATCAACCAACGGCGACACACATCTCGGCGGCGATGACTTCGACGGCAAAATCATGGATTGGGTTATATCCGAATACAAGAAAGAAACAGGCTTCGATTTATCGAAAGATCCGATAGCTCTGCAGCGTATCAAGAGTGCATCAGAGAAAGCCAAATGCGCACTCTCTTCCCAGCATGAGACAGAGATAAACGAGCCATTCATCGCGATGGACTCCTCCGGAACTCCGAAGCATCTGAACATGAAGCTGACCCGCGCGAAGATGGAAGACCTGGTCATCGATCTGATCGAACGCTGCGCTGAGCCATGCAAGAAGGCCATGGACGACGCGAAAATCTACTCTTCTGATCTCGACGAAATCGTACTCGTAGGTGGAGCCACACGCTCACCAGCAGTACAGGCCAAAGTGAAAGAAATTTTCGGCAAAGAGCCAC
>CAIOIA010000107.1 GCA_903858295.1 uncultured Candidatus Peregrinibacteria bacterium
CAACAATGCTCACTATATCGCGGCTCGGAGGGTAGCGGAGAAAACAGTCAGATGGTGATAGCGAAGACTGTCTATGACCCATCTGCCAATCTCAAACAGGAAAATCGGCCGCAGATGCCGAAAGAATGGCATGATATGGGTAAGGATGTGCTGATGGGGGTCGCAGATGAATATAAAGGATTACTGTGGTGGTGGGGAAATAGTCCGGCTTCTCCGATGGTACAATGGATGGAGAGACAGATGACTGCCAATGCCGCCTTCGCAGGATGTTACGCCGTGAATTCCAGAACGCCTGATCGCTGCTTCCCTACTCTGGCTTTCCGATACATATTTAGTCTCGGAGGAAGTAAGCAAGTGACTCAGATAGCTGACAGTGCTGTCAATCATCAAGCATGCTTCGATTTCAAAGAGAAAAATGGTTATGACAGATTTGCATTGAATGCAGCCATGTATTTGAAAACAATAGGAGGTAAAATCTCCGAAGCTGAGAAGCAGGCTATAGCAGCGACTCAACCGACTGCGGCAAGCGAATATACCGCTCCGAAGGATATAAAATTGCTGGATTTCACTGGTATCGGACCTACGAATTATGAAATAGCTCCTGGCCAGTGGATGCTTATCGACCCAAATATTGTGCTGCTTGCCAAGAAGAATCCGGCTCTGGCTGGATTTAGCGTGAGTTTCGAAGATGTACTGAATAAATACTGGGGAGGCGACCGCGTAGATAATAATGCTAATGGTGTTGTCGACGAAGCGGCTGAAGCAGCTACGGAATTCTTCCCTATAGATGTGAATGGACAACCGAATTGGCTTCAAGTCGGGGAACAGCTTTTCCAGAATCTAAGAGTAGAAGAAGCAGCTGCTGATCCGAAATCCAAACCGCTGAAATTCGGTGACTTAGTGATACCCGGGACAAAAGAAGTGGGCGTGCGCATTACTCCGATCCCGGGTAAAACCATCAGCTCTATTGTTTTTCACAAAGAACCAACAGTAGACACTGTAGAGGCGCAGTCCTATGAACTGGCGCGCGATGACAATGGGGATTTCATCAAGAAACCTGCCAATACTCCTGAGCAGATAGCCGACATGCGATCACAGGGTCAATATCAGGTGGTGACCAAGAAAGCTCCGGATGGTACTGAGGTGAAAGTGGAGACACGAGGCACTCTGAGCATACCTATAGACAGTCCGCGATATGTATCCTTCCGTGACGCAAATGGAACTTATCAAAAAATATATTATCCAAATGCTTTTGTCGCGAAAGATATGGCTGAGTACCAGAAGCAATTGACTGATCTGGAGACTCAGCTGGCTGCCATACCGAAAAATCCGAAGTACGCCAATTCCGGACCGCCTGATATCAAAGGATATCTGACCGGAATAGTCGATCCGACTTTCACTGATGATGTGAATAATACTTCTGAGGGAATTATCAGCATAATCTCAGGCATGAAGCTGGCTGACGCTCTGCAATGGAAAGGATTTGACCTCGATCAGAAACATGATTATAGCCTGAGGACGTACTGGGGAAGCGCGAATACGCCTTTCACTCCGCTGACTGAATCGGCGCCCGGATATGAAGTACTGTATATGAATAGCAGCGGCGGTACGAAAGGTATGTCCATGAAATTCAACAAGGATATCCCTCCTGCGGCAGTGCAGCCGATAATAGACAAACCAGATTGCTCTAAGCCTTCCCATGCTACTGATGTGGCATGTAAAGATGCTCCTCCAGCTGCGGTCGTGACGCCTACTGATAGCACAGTCGCGACTCTGACCGAGGATGATTCTGTGATGATATGGGAATGGTTTACCGCCATGCAGAAATGGGCTAAAGAAACTGAGGAAATTATAGGAGGTAAAGGCGCGGTGACTTCCTGTCCCGCCGGAGGGTTTACTGACATCCCAGATGATCCCGGGGCTGGAACTCCATATAGACCGAATGTGGTGATAGGCCTGCCTGTGGATCTGAATGGAGATGGTCTGCCGGACAATGCGCAGAAAACTGTGAAATTGAATTTGACGCTCAGGGATGCGAATAAAAATGTGCTGAGAATGGGCACAGAGGACCAGACAATTGTGTATGTGAAGGCGCAGGATATAGATGAGAATTTCAACGGTGCGGATAATGTCAGCGAGATAAAATTAAATGTGAAGACGACTAAGGGCGTGGGTAAGGTGGTAGAATTCGTCACTGAGGATACAGCCCAACTTGTGAACGGGCAGGCGAAATTCACGCTTCGCGCCGGAGACAATGCCGGGGAAGTAGCTGTGACAGCCTCGATGGTGGGGAGAGCGAAAGTCAGCAGTAATACCCTGCTACTGGTGGTAAGTGCCGAGAATATCAGACTTACGGCGTTCCGAAGATTCAATGCTTATAGCTTCCAGGAAGGGGCGGGGGCTGGATATACTGTGTATGACGCTGCCGGAAAAGGGATTGCTGAGGTAGATCCGAAGAGTGGATATATCACCATACTGGATGATAAGTACGAGGTGAAGGTACTGGCTTCTGTGGCCAAGAAGCCGACGAGACTGGCGGTGGTAGCGAAAAGTGATGGTGGAGCAGTAATGGCTGTGCTTTACTTTGTGGTGGATCCTACGAAAGATTATGTGCTCGATGCGACGAGTGTGGATTATGAGACTTCTTATCCGAATTTACGAAACGGAATTCATATCAAGGATCTCGACACTTCTGATGATTATTCTCTCCAGAAAATTACTGATGACCCAGCTCTGAATGGACAGATGGCTGTGGTGAATACGCATATCCCTTATGATAATGGCAAGCTCGGCATCGTAGACAAGAGAGGAAATGTATATATCAGCGAATACCTGAAACTGAAGCAGAGGGCCGGAGTAAGCAGTGCCAGCCCGGTAGTTTTCGAGATACAGGATATGAATGGCAAAGCTCTGATGGAAGTATATCTCGGGGCGAAATATGAATTGATCAAAGAATTGCCTTATGAAAATATTAAGGAATTTTTCGCGAAATTGCCTTGGAAGATGGCGTGGAGTGGTGGAATTCTACGTATCGCTCACGCAGCAAATATCATCCCTGATGATGACAAAGATGGCCTGAATAATCTGGAAGAAATAATTATCGGATCCAATCCTACAAAAGCCGATACGAATGGTGACAGTGTGAGTGATGTCGATTCGCTGAATCAGGGAATTAATCCAGTGAAGCCCAAGAGCAGTCTTTTCGCTGATATGAAGCCAGGTGATGAAGGATACGGTGATCTCGTAAAATTATTCAGAAGAGGTGTGTTCGCGCCAGACAACGATGGGAAAGTAAGACCGAACGACGCTATCACCCGTGAAGAATTTATTAAGCTTGATCTGGGCGGCATCTGCATAATCTGTGACCGATTCAAACAAAATATCAAGGA
>CAIOIA010000108.1 GCA_903858295.1 uncultured Candidatus Peregrinibacteria bacterium
GAAATTCCCTGCGTGTAACTGATACCTACCACAGCGCCTCCTGTACCCGGATAACGAGTCTTGTCTATGACGAAGAATACATTGTTTATGATAGGGTCTGCGACGATGATGGCAATCAGACCAATCGAGGTCGCTATGAGGTTTTTCTTATCTTTCACCAATTCATCACCTGCTGAGTTCGCCACCATACGGATTGCGTTTCTGGCTGTCATCACGACTGCCACGGAGCCGATAAGATATTTGATGAAAGTTATAATGTATTGTACGTCTTTGTTGAATAATGTGGTTCTTTGTATGATTGTCTGCGGATTGGCCAGGAAGCCTCCCGGACTGCAGCTTGCGTTATTTGCGCTTGGCAGCATGCCCAGCTCCGCACATCTGCCTACTGCGAATATCCTGACAATTTCTCCTGCGAACCCAACTAGTGTCAGACCCACGATCGAAAATATCAAAGCAGACTTGGCTTTTTTCCACGCTTCATCGTTTCCCTGAGCCATCACGAGCCCCACTCCAGCGAATATCAGCATCGCTATAGCCAGAGCCAGGAGTAGGTAGCGGATATTCAGGACTACACCTACAGCCAGTGACGCGAAGCCGGAATCGAAGCTTCCGACAGGACCCGGATCCTGGACCATGCCGTTGTAACTTCCTACTGGAGGAAGTGTTAGCGCTGATTGAGGCTTGGCAGGCGCACCTGCTTTGGCTGGAGGATCAGTAGCGAAAGCAAAAGGCGCCATCGCCATAAAAAGCCCCAATGCTAGAAGCAGAGCTATAATACTTTCTTTAATTTTATTTCTTTTAGTCATCAATTGTGATTTGTTTCAGCTCTCAGACATAATTTATCTGGTAATTATAGCAAATTTTAGCTTATTTTTCAAAACTTCTTGATTAATGGCTGGTATTTTGGTTAAATTCACCTGCTTATTGATTTTATCTGCAATAATATGACTGAGAAAAAAGCAAATCCAGCTGTGGATTATGTGAAGGAGAGCGTACTTGAATTGAAACGAGTTACGTGGCCTACAAGACAGCAGGCTTTCAAGCTTACTGTGATTGTACTAGGCTTCTGCCTTACTGCAGCACTGTTCGTAGGTGCGGTAGACTGGATATTTAATGCCGGTTATGCGCAGCTACTTACTCTAGCCACACCACAATAATTTTAATATTTAGTTATAGAATTTTATGGCAAGACAAGCCGAGAATACAGGACGACACTGGTATGTGATTCATACTTACTCAGGTTATGAAGATGCAGTATCTGAAGCTCTGAAGCAGAGAATCGACTCGCTTAATATGCATGATTATATTTTCGATGTGGTAGTACCGAAGGAGACACAGATTGTGATCAAGAAGGGAGAACCGGTCACTGAGAAGAAGAGAATTTTCCCAGGATATGTACTAGTAGACATGACCGTAACTGATGAATCCTGGTATGTGGTCAGAAATACGCCTAATGTTACCGGGTTTGTAGGGGCTGGGAATACTCCAGTGCCTGTATCTCCTGATGAATTCAATATCGTGAAGAAGCAGATGGGCGAGCAGGATGCTAAATTCAAGATTGATTTCAGCATCGGAGACCATGTGGTGATTCTGGATGGACCTTTCGTAAATTACGATGGACTGGTCAATAAGGTCGATGAGGAGAAAGGTAAAGTCAAAGTACTTATATCTATCTTCGGCAGAGAGACCCCGATGGAATTGGATTTCACTCAGGTGAAGAAGAAATAGAGACAGATTCATGAGCTTTACTTTCATCTGAGAAAGTGGTTTATTTAGGCTATGTACAGCAAATCTTCTACATTCTGGGCTTTGAGTTCCATACTGGCTATTTTGGCTGTTTTGTCGATAGCGATAAACAATATGGAGAATTCTTCTGTGAGAAGGCCTTTCGCTAGTGTTGGTAAGGATTCTGCTGGATTAGATGGCAAAATCGCTCTTCCGAAAGGCTGGGATAGCCTCACCAATCAATCTTCTCAACTAAAACCGATAATTGATACTACTGAAAGCGTCGTGGTTGACAATAAGATCGTAGCTGATGAGACCAGCGTGAATTTTGACAATTCAAGTTTTACCGATCAGACTGTGAGTTCTGGCACGCCGCAGACTAGCGTTTCTACTGACTTATTGGTCAAAAATATCAACGATGAATTGCTCCGGAAAGTGGGATTTACTAATTTCGTACTCAAGCCGAAGCCTTTCACAGGCAAATTATTTGGAGAATTCGATATCAGCATGCTCGGTCCTCTGAATATTGTCGAGAAGGATGTAGTAGAGAGCCGAAGTGGTGGAGACTTCAATGTATTGACTGCCTATGAGTTTGAGCTTGGCAGCAAAGATACTGCAAAAGAGATTTATGATTATCTGAAAGCCAAAATTACAGATGAGCTGGGCGTCACCATCAATCAGACAAATCAGTTCGGTATGGCGTCTTTCTATATCAATTTCGGGGTGCCTAGCGAGAACGCATTTTTGGTTGTCAAGATGAGGAGTAATGTGTATGCTCTGAGCCATCCTAAGGTAAAGTCAGGTGATCAAGATTATTCTGGATATATATCTGCTTTGCTGAAGGAACTGATTTAGGCTTATCCACACCGCTTCTGTGCAGGATGAGCATGGCTGAAAGGCCAAAGTGACAGATAATTTAATTAACTATTAACACAAGTATGGCTAAAGAAATTCAAACCGTAATCAAATTACAAATAGCAGCCGGTAAAGCTAATCCCGCTCCACCGATCGGTCCCGCACTGGGTCAGCATGGTGTAAATATCCCTGGGTTCTGCAGCCAGTTTAATTCTGCGACTGCCGCTCTGGGAGACACTATAGTGCCAGTGGAAATCACTGTGTACAAGGACAAGACTTTTACTTTCATCATGAAGACGGCTCCGGCCTCTGTATTGATCAGAAAAGCTATAAATATCCCTAAGGGATCAGGCGTTCCAAACAAGGAGAAAGTAGGAAAATTGACTAAAGTACAGCTCAGAGAAATCGCTGAGAAGAAAATGTCAGATCTGAATGCAAATGATGTAGAGGCCGCGATGAAAATTATCGCTGGTACCGCTAGAAGCATGGGTGTGGACGTAGAGCAATAATCCAATTATTTATTAAATTAAATATATGGCAGAAAAAAATACAAATATCGGTGCAACGAACTCTGCATTGCAATATATCAGAACTATATATCTGAGTCTCGGTGCTGTAATTGGTCTTATTTGCTTCGTAATGGGTGCCTCTGGTGCCGTGAAGCTGGGACTTAATTATTGGTTTCCGAGCAGCAATTATTTTATGAGTTATCCTGCTCCATATAATTCTCCATGTGAACAGCCAGTGGTTCAGTATACTCCGGACGGTAAAGCTTCAAGCAGCACAGTACACACGAAGGAGGAAGTAGATGCTTGCAAGAAGCAGATGGAGGCCGATCAGGTCAAAGCCGAACACAATGATTTCAACAGACAGATAGCCGAATCTATAGCTCTTACAGCTGTAGGTCTACCCGTCTGGATGCTGCATTTCTGGTTGATACAGGCTGACTGGAGAAGAAAATCAGTGGTTGCAAAGAGCTCTTCATCGAAAAAAGTTTAATTTATTATTAATTATTTAAGTGGGAGCCAGATGTCGATCCGGCGCTAATACCACACAACGCAACTAAACTATGGCAAAAGAAGGAAAGAAATATAAGCAAGTGAAAGGATTGGTAGATATGAATAAATCATATACCATGCTTGAAGCCTGCGAATTACTTAAGAAGACAAGCACTACTAAGTTCGATTCAAGCTGTGAAATCCATATCAAGCTTGGAGTGGATACTAAGCAGGCTGATCAGCTCGTGCGTTCTACAGTAGCTCTACCATACGGTACAGGTAAGGTGGTCAGAGTTATAGCGTTCGTCAATGAGAATCAAGTGAAAGAAGCGAAAGATGCAGGTGCAGTGAAAGCTGGGCTTGAAGATCTGATCGAAGACATTCTCAAAGGATTTCTGGATTTCGATGTAGCAGTAGCTAGTCCTGAAGTTATGAAGAATCTTGGTAAAATTGCCAAAATACTTGGTACTAAGGGGCTTATGCCGAACCCTAAGGCGGGTACAGTTACTCCTGAAATCGCCAAGACAATTGCTGAACTGAAGAAAGGAAGAGTTGAATTCCGTACTGACAAGCAGGGACAATTGCATAATACATTTGGAAAAGTATCTTTCAACGCCACTGATTTGGAAGGAAATCTAAAGGCTCTCCTCAAGGCAGTAAGTGATACTAAACCTCAGGGAATCAAAGGTACTTATATACAGGGTCTGAGTGTAGCTACTACTATGGGGCCTGGAATCAAGATAGATGTGTCCGGTGCGATGAGTTCACTATAATTATTTGAATATTTAAGAGAGAGTACGAATAAAGTTCGTGCTCTCTTTTTGGTAGTACTATAGCGAATAGTGCAAAGCTTTTAGCTAATAGTACAAAGCTTTTAGCGAATAGTGCAAAGCGCTTAGTGAAAAGCGTGAAGGAATAAATATGTATTTAAGTGTGGCTGCAACGGCTAGTCTTGCGGGCATTTACTGCTTGCTACTGATGAGAAGTCTGTAGTACCGGCCGGGAAATAGATTTCATAAGTGGAACCGTCCTTGCATTTGATGCTGGCGTTTTTCTGGCCTGCTGTCTGATCCTGGATTTGTACTGATTCTACCTTCGGATCGGATTTTTGAAGTGTTCTGGTGCTCACATTCGCGCTCCCCTGCCCGGAGATTATGAAATATATTAGCGCTCCAATTGAAATGATTGAGGCTACCGCAAATGGTCCGTACTTTCTGAATTGTGGATGATTAGATAACGACATCTTTTTGTGTATTTATATGATTTTGTTCTGCTGCCAGCGCGAGCTTGAGAGAATTCAGCGCTACTTCCAGCATGGAGTCGTCCGGTGGTTGTGTGGTGATTCTCTGCATCCAGAGGCCAGGCATTATAGCGATGCGGAAGAACCAATTGTCAGAAGACTTAGCTGAAAGTTTGAGGAATTCGTAGGAAAGCCCTGCCACTAGAGGGAGGAAAGCGAGTCTGATAGCGAAGTTAGTCAAGAAGTCTGGATTGCGTGGAAGAAGAGTGAAGACAAGTATACTGATGAGAAATACTATTAGGATGAAGCTGGTCCCACATCGTGGATGAAATCGAGACTGCCCCCTGGCGTTCTCTACGGTCAGATCCAATCCCTTCTCATAGGTCATGATAGACTGATGCTCGGCCCCGTGATAACGGAATAGCCTTTTCACGTCTGGAATAAAGGAGAGAATGGCTATATACAGCAGAAAGAAAGATGTCTTCAGGACACCGTCCACTAGATTAAATAATAAATAATTTTCCTTGAGCGCGGCGAAATTCTGACTGATGAAATCAGTAATCCATAGTGGCAGGAATTTGAATAGGAAAATGCTCATGACTAGAGCGAATATAAGAGAAAATCCGAGTGAAAGATTCTCTGCCAGCGTAGCTTTGTGAGGCTTTATGTCTTTCGTCTTAAGCGTATCTGACGTCTCTGCTTTCTTCGAAACTTGAGACACTTCCCTCAACGCTTCTCTGGATGAGAATGCAAGGGCTTGAGTGCCTATCAACATCATTTCAAACATGTTTATGACTCCGCGCACGATTGGCACATTGAGATATCGATGTCGTCTGACGAGTGCCTGATATTTGGTCTGATCTTCGACTATATCGCCAGACGGAGAACGGACAGAAATAATGTTGAAATTCGGAGAACGCATGAGAACTCCTTCTATGATGGCTTGTCCGCCGACGGCAAAGTCTATACGTGGAGTTTTCATGATAAATATTAGTTAATTAGGCTGATACAATAGTACCGTAGAGAGATAAATTGGCAAATCGAAATTGCCCGACGTAGCGATGTTTGGCTTGGAAATATCAGTGTGAAGGGCTAGATTGTTGCTGATAATTTTCATATTAATAATTCCGGGATGAAGGTTCAAATTAAGAGAATTGATAAAGATTTAGCTTTACCGAAATACGAGACCGCTGGTGCTGTAGCTTTCGATATGATTACTAGAGTAGAGACTGTAGTCGAAGCCGGGAAGGTGGCGCTAATCCCGTCAAATGTAATAGTGAAGGTTCCCGAGGGATATATGCTATGTCTGGCTTCCCGAAGTAGCACGCCTGTGAAGAGAGGGCTCTCGACTCCGCATGGATTCGGGCTTATAGATACTGATTATCATGGACCTCAGGACGAGCTCCGAGTACAGGTATATAATTTTACTGATCAGAATATCACTGTGAAGAGAGGAGATCGCATAGCCCAGGCGACTTTTATCAAAATAGAAAAATTTGAATTTGAAGAAGTAGAGCTTATCGATGCTCCGACCAGGGGCGGGTTCGGTACTACAGGCATTTAATTAATTATTATGAAAATAGGAAAATTAATTACACTTTACGGTATCAATAATATCGGCAAGTCGACGCAGGCCAGAATTCTTATCGATAATCTGAAAAAGAATGGACATGACGCTGTGTATATCAAGTACCCCATCTATAATCTGGAGCCGACGGGGCCCTTCATAAATAAAAGTCTACGTGGCACAGATGAGGATAAGAAGATAGATCAAGCGCAGCTACAGATGTGGTTTGCTCTCAATCGTTATCAATATGAAAATGAATTAAAGCAGATGCTGGGTGAAGGTAAGATAGTGATTGCAGAAGATTACACCTGCACTGGGATAGCATGGGGAAGCGCAAATGGAGTTAACCTGGAGTGGCTGATGGAGATAAATAAATACCTGATGAAGGAAGATTTCGCTATATATCTGAAAGGTAAGCGTAATCTACAAGCCAGAGAAGACAACCATGCTTATGAGAGTAATGATGATTTGTCTGAGGCATGCATGTTTATCTACGACAATCTGGCCGTGAAGTTTAATTGGACTAAAGTAGTCGTAAAACCATCTATCAGCGAGACAGCGGATTTGATCTGGGATACGGTTCATAATTTCCTAAAAAACTCATAAGTGATGGCGCAAATTATGGATGGAGTAGAGGTGGCTAAGAGTATATATGAAGGAATTGAGAAATCCCTTGTTTCTGCCAGGAAATCTGGGTATATAGGTGTGCCTAAGCTGGTGATAGTGATGGTGGGGCATAATCCCAGCAGTTCTATCTATGTGCAGCAAAAAATCAAGGCTTGTAAGGAGCTTGGATTTGAGTGTGAATTGCATCTTCAGGAAGAGGCAGATGTGGAATCCACCGCTGAGCTTGTGAAAATAGTCGAGAAACTTAATTCACAAAAAGATGTAAACGGGATAATCGTGCAGCTGCCTTTGCCGGCTTATATAGATAAGAATCTGGTCATAGCGGCGATAGATCCGAAGAAGGATGTGGACGGTCTGACTCCAGGGAATATAGGGAAGACTTTTCTGGGAGTGGAATTCGAATATTTGACTCCCTGTACTGCGACTGGGGTGGTGAGAATGATGGAATATTATGGGATTGAGCTGGCTGGAAAAAAAGTAGTGGTGATAGGGGCGGGTATCGTAGCCGGCAAGCCTATTGCACTTATGCTGGCGAATCGCCGTGCTACTGTGACTATCTGTAATAGTAAAACTTCTGATTTGAAGAATTATACTGCTGATGCCGATATCGTCGTGGTTGCGGTCGGAGTAGCAGGATTACTGAAAGCTTCTATGGTGAAGAAGGGAGCTGTTATCGTGGATGTAGGGATTACTAAGGACGGGCTTGGCAAGCTTCACGGAGATGTGGATTTCGCTAATGTCAGCAAGAAAGTAGCCTATATATCCCCTGTCCCTGGTGGCGTCGGTAAACTGACTGTGGCTTGTCTTATGGAGAATCTCGTCAAAGCGGCCATCTCTCACTTGTAAGTTAGTTGATTTATGGTATAATTATAAGATGTATTTCATCTTGTAATTATGAAACCAAGTAGAAAAATAAAGCCTGTTATTGAAGAAAACCTGGCGGATGTCCTGGAACCAGTCTCAGGCTTAGTCAATTCTGACACTGCCAAGCCTTATGATGATGCTTTTTTCAGAATCAAGGGGGCGACTTCTGCCCAAGTACGAGAGGTTCAAACAGTAGATAAATGCTTCGATCCTTATAAAATTGAAGAAGGTTTTGCTTTAGAAAATGCAATGGTCGGAAATAATGATTTGAAAGTCGGAATATTTTCAAATACAAATTTTCCTGATGAGGATGGTCCTCCTATAAAACAGTCGATAGCCATACCTATGGTTAAGGACATGGGTGGCAAAATCGCAATAGGGCTTCTGGATGGGATACAAGATGACTCGGAAGATCAGGAAGCGTTTGTAGCAATACTTGATGAAGTCAAGAAGACCGAAACACTAGAACCAATTCGAAAAGCTGACATGGCAATAAGCCAGATAAAGGTTGTATTAGATGTGGCAGGTAAAGCGCTTAAAGTTACTTCTGCCACAAGCCATTTAGCTGGTTTCCTGGGGAATAAATGTTTCGTAATCAGACAAAATAGTGTCTCAGAATTAGCAGGAGATGGTGAATATTTCTCACTTGAGAAAGGCGATATAATCTTCATCGCCTCAAACACTATTTTGAATAAATTAGTAGAAAATGATATCGGAGCAAATTCAGCGGGAGCTACTGATGAATACCGGGAGTCAGCCCTGGCGACCGAGCTGCAAGGTGAGATAAAAGCATCCTGTGTGGATGACAAACTTGATCAGCAAATTCTTTTTGATCGCATTAAATCTCTCTATACTCAGAAGCTTATAGGCCCGGAGATAAGGAAAATTAGTACCTATCTTGCTTATCAGGTCTAATAGCTTGATGCGAACAAGCTTGATGAATCACTCTTCGGAGATTATTTCTTAGCTGATTTTGAAGGTTTTTTTGCTGCTGGTTTTGTGGCTTTCTTCGCAGGATGAACCACTTCATTCACTTTCTTCTTAATAGTATCGAAGGCATGGGCGACTGTAGTATTAGCCTGTTTCTCGACCATTGCCTTCTCTTCCATCAGTTTCTCTCTGGCTATTTCCAGCCATTCACCGCCAGTGGATCCGATATTCTTCTGAGCTGTACGGATGGCTTTACCACCCTCTTTCTTCACTTTTGCTATCTGCTTCTTTACCTGTGGATCATCCATCACTTCCTGAGCCGTAACTGATACATCTTTGCTGATAATTTTGGCGTTCTTCTGAAGAGTCTTCTCTCCGTGACCTCCTGTCTTGATTTCATCCTTCAATTCTTTACGAAGATCACTCCCCTTCTTCGGCGCGAAAGCCAATCCAAATAAAGTTCCTACAATTGCCCCAATTAAAAATTTTCCGTTTCTAGCCATAGTGTGTTTTTGTTAAGTTTTTTCATATTCAATATAACAAAAAGCCCCCCGTCCTGTAAAGGATTTGGAGGGCTTTCTGAGATACCGGATTAGATCCTAGTAAGATACCCAAACATATTGTCCATTCTGATAGATATAATAACCGTTGCTATTTGAGCTATTGTTACTATTTCCATATCTATAGCATGTACCATTTGCGTTGTACTGAATACATGTATTGTTTGTAGTGCTGTATTGCAGACAAGTTCCGCTAGAATTATATCTAGTGCAGTAGCTGCTATTTGTAGTAGTTGTGTTGTTAGTATAGAAGCCATTGAATCCATTGACTCCGTTGTAGAGACCCTTCACTTCGAAGTCGTAGAAAAGGTTTGCTACGTCACCTCTGGTCATAGCATCAGCAGGATATAATTTGCTGCTTGTATCGCTGTTCATGAGGCCATTATTCTTGGCATAGCATGCGTATTTCATATACCAGTTTGTGTCTGATGTTACCGGAGTATCCTCAAATGGTTGATCGCAGCTACCATTCAAGCTGAGGTGATTTGCTTCGAGGAATACTCTGAGCAACTCTACTCTGTTGATAGTGTTGGCTGGTCTGAATGTGCCATCCGGATAACCTGTAGCGATGTCGTTATTCTTGGCTACCAGGAGATATGGCATATACCATGCTCCAGCGATTGTATCGCGATACAGTTTGCCGAAATAACTTGAAGTGTTTACATCATAGTCCAGGGCTAAAACTACTACTTTCGCAGTTTCTGCTCTGTTGATTTTCTCATAAGGTCTGAAAGTACCGTCTGAGTAACCTTCGAAGATATGTCTCTTGGACATAAGCTCTATAGCTTTACAGAAAGGAGAATTGACAGATACATCTCTGAATCCTGCACATCTCTCGCCGCTATCGAAACCGATGATGATGCCGTCAGTATCAAGCTCTACAGAAGCACGATCCGTGTCTGTGTCGCTACCGTCATCAGCCATAGCTCTTACCTGATATACTGCATCAGAAGCAAGATTTCCGTTGTTGTCGCGACCATCCCATGTATAGGAATAAGTGCCGGAAGTCTGTTTGCTAGAACCAGTGTCTCTGATAGATCTCACGACTGTAGTACCATTCAGGATTTCAAGTCTGAGTTTAGCCGAACTGTTTAGATATAGAGATATATTAGCCCTTTCTCCGTCGAGAGGCTTGAATACTTCTGGAGTGACTAGCAGATTTGTAATCAGACTTTCATCTGTAGAGGCCCAGTCGTTGACGTAGCCTGTAGAACCATTGCTGGTCAGATAGAAAGATCCTGTCTCTGTCTCAGTACCGCAGTTCGATACTCCTGTAGCCATGATTTCATAAGTGTATGAACCACTTACCACCATGTTTCCATTAGTATTTCTTCCATTCCATGATACAGACTGTGAGCCGGATGATTGAGACTGGCTTACTAGAGTGCGTACCAGGTAACCATTCGTATCCTTGATACGTACTGTGACGAAGGCTGAATTAGATAGTACATAATTAATCTGAGCGTCGGTGTTGTTGATATTTACATTCGACGGATAGACGTATGTAGAAGTTATGGAGTTACAAGTATTTGTGCGGCCCAGGTCCACCTGTACTGTAGTAGTCTCTGCTACTGTTCCTGCGCTATTTGTCGCAGTAACTTTCGCAATGTAAGAACCATCTGTCACATCGTTGCCAGATGAATCTGTACCATCCCAAGTGTAGGAATATGTACCTGCATTCAGTGGGTCAATAGTAGAGAGAGTCTTGATGACGAATGAACCGTCCCAGATAGTGACTGTAACACTCGCTGGTTTGTCGATTGTGTAGGATATGCGAGTGCTTTCTGTGTTGGGATTGAATTTCGCAGGAGACGCAGATACAGAAGACAGGTGTGGAGCAGTGACAGTCACTACATCGTTTACTACTGTTACTGTAGCTGTCTTCAGATCAGATCCTGCAATGTTATCAGCAAGTACTTCTACTGTGTAGTTGTTCGGGCTGACCGCTGTACCTTGGTCGTTCTGACCATTCCATGTGAGAGTATATGACCCGGCGTTCTGAGCTGTCTGAGCTCTGAGAGTTTTGACAAGAGCGCCGTTACTCATCTTCACCAATACTGATAAACTTGAATATTGGCTTACACTATAGCTGACTGTAGTGCTTTGTCCTTTCGAAGGATCGAAAGATGTAGGGTTTACTGAGAGGCTTACTACTGGAGCTACTACTGTAGCAACAGTGCTATAGTTGAAGCTAAAACTCTTGATATCGGAAGAGACTGTATTATAAGCCACGACCTGTGCTGTGTATGATCCAGAAGCTACAGGAGTGTTGTTATTGTCTGTACCGTTCCAAGTGTAATTGTTTACACGACCTCCGACTAAACTATTGTCGAAGATAAGCGTTTTTACGATAGTACCTGTAGTGTTCTTGATCCATACTGTAGTTGTAGCTGTAGTGTTCAATGTGAACGATATCGCAGCATTACCAGTAGTGGATGTGACATTCAGGTTCTGAATTACTGGAGCAACCTCTGCTACCAGGTTCAGTACTGAAGGATTCAATTTTACAACTCCTGCAAGAGGAGAAAGACTTGTATAGGCAAGCGCAGAAGGTGACACCAAGCCTAGTATGAAGGCGAAGGCAAGCACTTTCTTCGCAAAACCTGAGCGAAGTAAATTATTCATAAATTTAGATTGTTAAATTTCTTGTATATTATATATAACATGATTTCCGACAGTGTATTACAACTGTCGTGATTGCTGTGAGAATTACTGAGAAGATAGTTTGGGTATCTTACCGGTCTGTCAACGATCTACTTGGGAGTACGGTGTTGCATAAGTTTGTGGCTTATCCATAAGGACAATCAGAGATGATTGTCGCATAATACTCCTAGTTAAGATACGAATCTTATCATATTTCGCATGCGTGTCAAGTATTTTGCTGTTGTAAATTGTGGAAAATCAGGTCAGAAAAGACCGGGTTGACATTCAGGCTGTAATTTGATTATATTTCGGCACGATTTTATTATTTATTATTGAGACATGCCAATCACTTCGTCCGCCAAAAAAGCCATGAGACAGGCAAATTCCCGTACTGAAAGAAGGAAGCCATATAAGACAAGACTTAAGACAGAGTTGAAGAAAGTGCTTCTACTGGTGAAGACAGATGCAGGAGCAGCCAAGAAAGCTATGCCTGAGCTATACTCCGTAATCGATACTGCCGCCAAGAAAAACATTATTCACAAGAATAATGCTAATCGCAAGAAATCCAGAATAGCGAAGGCGATAGCCGCAGCTGAAGGCAAAAGTGGTAAATAAATTAGAAAGAAAGCGTTAGAGATTGATTTTAACGCTTTTTTTATGTAAATTTTTAGCGCAGTCGTAGAGACGGCGTCAGTAAGTTTGAAATAAAGTGCATAGGGCTATCGTATAATGGTAGTACAGAGGTCTCCAAAACCTTTAGCGTGGGTCCGATTCCTACTAGCCCTGCCAAAACATCGTTACTTATTATATATCAGATATATTATGAGCGTTCGTTCCAAGCTGAAACTAATTTTGGTTTTTAGTTTTGTGTTATCTGTGATGATTTCGCCTGCGCAGGCTCTTACTACAAGTGAGGTTGCCATTACTACTGCTTTTCAGAACATTCAGAAAGTCATCGCTGCGCCTGCGGGGTATGTGACTCCTAAGTGGCCTGTAGCTGCGAGTTCGACAAGTGCTATAGAGTCCGCTTTCGGTGTGCGCATACAGAATTCTACAGGGAAATATGATTGGCATAGAGGGATAGATATAGATGCGGTACTCAATACTGATGTATATGCTGCTGAGACTGGAGAATTATGGAAAGTGTATCAATACCCGAACTCGACTTATCCTGATGGAGGGAATGTGGTGATTTTGAGGCATAAATTCGGTTCACCAGTAGTGTATAACGGCAAAACGCTGACTTACTATTACACGCTGTACATGCATCTGAACAGCATCAATCAGACCTTGATAAATGCCTTTAAGAGTGGAGTTTTGCTGAATGTGAAAGCTGGAGATTTGTTAGGAAAAGTCGGGCATACTGGAGAGCCGAATATTGCCGATCATCTTCACTTCGAGCTCAGAGTTGGGACTTATTGTACTTTGGAGTTTCAGGTGGCAAATCCTAATTCTTCATGCAGTAAAGGATATATGTATGATCCGGCTATGAATCCCCTGCTGCTTTTCGCTCCTCCAGCCTCTTCTACTACTGCAGTACTCTCCACTAAGCCTACTTCTCTAGTTGATGGGAAAGTTCACATCAGCATGTCTGATGCCCAGACTCTCCTGAACCGAGTAGAATTCTCAATCACGAATGCCAGCAATGTAGTAGTCAAGTCTTCTGTGCTGGATTTCGATGAGAGGACTGGATTTAATGCGACCAGTACCAGCGCTCTGGACACTCCGGATAAGACGAAGCCTTACTTTTCACCGTTGATTTTCAATGATGCTTCTCTGAGTTATCAGACGGATGTCATAATTCCGAAAGCATTTATATCCGGCTATGACGGCGTGAGCTACAAAAGAACCCTTACTGTAGAGGATATCTGGGGAAACCGAGTGCCCGTGAAATGGTAGAAAATCGTGTTTACAGATTGGCCGCGGTTGAGTAAGATTGTGTGCGTCGCTCTTAGTAAATTTCTGTATGTGAAGAATCTCTGAGTGACGATCTTTCAAAAGTGGGCCCGTAGCTCAGTGGTTAGAGCAGTCGGCTCATAACCGATTGGTCCCTGGTTCAAGTCCAGGCGGGCCCACCATCATTAGTTCCACCGAAGAGGTGGAATTTTTGTTTTACGCGAAATGCGCTTGTTTACTGTATAAGTTAGCGGTTTTGTTGATGTGTATGCGGTTCGAACTTTAGGGAGACCATTTGGTTCGTTTGTGCTCGTTTAGAAAATTTTGTGGCTTAGATTAGAGGGAAATGACCTTTTGGTTAATGGTTCGAACATAGGGCGAAACTCTTGTAAAATCTGATGAAAGCGATACAATACAACTAACCATATATTACATGCCGTCTATGACAAATAATGAGACAACAATTGGGCAGAAAATACGCGTTTGGAGAGCAAAACGGGATTTAACGCAGGATGAGCTCTCAAAGAAGGCGGATATTCCCTATCCAACATTGATTAAAATTGAGTCTGATATCGTTACCAATCCTACGCTGGAGACAATAACGAAAATAGCGGCTGGGTTAGGGGTAACTCTTGATGAATTAACTAAATAAATATGGCAAATAGCAATCTTACTAATGCAAAAAGGGCAAAGAATGATGAGTTTTATACTCAATACGGCGATATTCAAAAAGAGATTGAAGCATATTTTGAATTTAACCCAGATGTTTTTCGTGGCAAAGTGGTTTATTGCAACTGTGATGATCCATTCGAGAGTAATTTTTTTCGATATTTCGTACTCAATTTCAACAAGCTTGGTTTGAAACAGCTTATAACGACTAGTTACAAGCCATCGCCAGTAGCTAACACGCAGCTGGGGTTGTTTGGCGATGACATAACTCTTAAAAAATCAAAAGGTCGTCCGAAAGTGACAGCCAACAAATTTATTATTAACGAAGTGCACGACATAGATGGTGATGGTGAATTTAACTTGAAGGATGTTGCCAAGCAGTTAAAGGCAAACAAACACAATGAATGGACGCCGCTAGAAGGCGACGGTGATTTCCGTAGCGATGAATGTATAAAACTGCTTAAACAATCAGACATCGTGGTAACAAATCCGCCGTTCAGCCTGTTTCGCGAATATGTTAAACAACTTTTTGATTACGATAAAAAGTTTGTTATTATTGGAAACATGAATGCGATTACATATAAGGAAATTTTCCCGCTGATAAAAGCAAATAGATTGTGGCTTGGAGCGACTGGAAACGGAAGTGATATGGTTTTCGCCGTACCAAACGGTGCTGAAATTGCAGAGAGTGACAGACAAAAGGCAGCTCGACTCGGCTATGTTGGGGATTATACAAGACTCGGCAACTCTTGCTGGTTTACAAATCTTGATCATGGTAGGCGTCATAAACCATTGCCACTAATGACGGAGGTAGATATTATAAAGTTCAGTGCAAAAAAGCCGTTTGAAAAATACGACAATTATAATGCAATAGAGGTTTCTTTTGTTAAAAATATCCCTGGTGATTATGATGGCGTAATGGGGGTTCCGATTAGTTTTTTGGATAAATATAATCCTGACCAATTTGAGATTGCTGGGATGTGTGAAAATGAAGACTTGTATAAATTGAAAACGAAAGTATATACAACGGCAGAGTGCAAACAAGCGTATATAGATAAGTTTGGGAAAAAAGGAACTTATGATCTGAATGCAAGCGGAGTGATTATTAAGGATGGCTTATTAGAAAAGGTCTATCAAAGAATACTTATTAAGCATAAGAAAAAATAATATGAAAACAACTTTAAAAACCTACATCACTGTCAAAGATATTTGCGACGGGTTCGTCTATAATGAGCTGGAAGGGAAGGGGCTTTTCGGCTTGTCTGGCAAGCTCACTATTCAGCCCGAATATCAGCGTAACTATATTTATGCCTCCGACGGTGGAAAAAGAGAGGTTGCCGTCATTGAATCAATACTCAAAGGTTACCCGATAGGTTTAATTTATTTTAATATGGTTTCTGAAAACAATCTGGAAGTTTTGGACGGGCAACAGCGCATCACCAGTGTTGGACGTTTTGTGACTGACAAATTTGCCATCAAAGATGAAAGCGGCATGGAACAATATTTTGGTGGCATGGCAAAAGACAAGAAAGCCAAGATATTGGAAACAAAACTTCTCATTTATGAATGTGAAGGTACAGAAAGTGAGATAAAAGAATGGTTTAGAACTATTAATATCGCCGGTGTTCCTCTCAACGATCAAGAGTTATTGAATGCAGTATATTCTGGGCCGTTTGTAACACTTTGTAAGGAGGAATTTAGCAATAGCCAAAACGCCAACATTCAGAAGTGGAACGCATATGTATCAGGCAGCGCAAACCGACAAGATTTTTTGGAATGTGCGTTGGAATGGGTAAGTAAAAGCAATATCGGAGATTATATGAGTAGCCATCGTTTCGATAAAAATATTACCGAGCTCAAAAAATATTTTACAAGTGTAATTGATTGGGTCTCTGGTGTTTTTACCGATGTTGAAAACGAGATGCGCGGATTGGAGTGGGGTCGATTATATGAAGAATATCACAAAAAAT
The DNA here is from genome assembly GCA_903858295.1 of uncultured Candidatus Peregrinibacteria bacterium. Lineage (GTDB taxonomy): Bacteria > Patescibacteriota > Gracilibacteria > UBA1369 > UBA1369 > CAIOIA01. The sequence goes on from CAIOIA010000108.1 coordinate 16,545, forward strand.
CCTACAATCCTACAAAGGTTTCCGATGAAGTTCAGAAGCTTTATGCTGATCCATACATCAAAAATCGCAGAGGTATTTTTGAATTTATTTTAGGAGGTTCTATTGATACAAAATTACTTGAAGTTCGTGTTTTTGATGAAACTACTAAAAAGTCGGTTTATGCAACACAAACTGCCAAAGCAGAGAAAAATGGCGTATCAAATTGCTCACATTGTGCAATTGGACACGATGCAAACAAATCGAAAATTTGGAGTTTGAGCGATATGGACGCCGACCATGTATCCGCATGGAGTAAGGGCGGTAAGAGTGATATTAAAAACTGTGAGATGTTGTGTAAAACCCACAATAGAGCAAAAGGAAATCGGTAATGGGAACATTAAACGCATTAAGACACTTTATTATATGAACCAAGAAGTTGATGTTATCTATAATCGGTATGGAGAGCCTATTCTAAGGTTATTAGATAATGGTCGCTTTGTTGGTTTTGATGGAAAAAGTTACGGTTTCTTCGATGGACAAAATCTATATAATTATAATGGTCAGCACGTTGGCTGGTTAGAGAATGGAATAATGAGAGACCATGACAGTGCATGTGTTGGATTTGGAGAAAATCCAACGGATTTACCAAGACCAATGTTGCCATTTAAGCAATTTAAACCATTTCCAGCATTTATTGAATTTGAACCGTTTAGACCATTCAAACAGTTCGTCCCTTTTAAACCGTTCAAAAAATTTTCTTGGTCAGAAATAGAACCAAAAAACTTATTTTCCCAAACCGTATGAAAAAGAATATGGGGAAAAATAGGCGGACGGTTCTAAGAGAGAATGAACTCACTAACTCTGGTGTTGGAAAGTTACTTTTGGCTGATAACGAAAGATTACAACAAGAAGTGGATGTTTTGAAAAAATCTTTAAAAGAAAGCCAAGATCAATTGGAGGATTTACGGACTAGAAATCATGAACTGGATAAAGCAAACAGCATTTTAGGTTTCCGTTTGAATACAGTATTTTTACCTGAATTTCTTAAATTCATTGCCTCGTCAGTTGGAGCAGGGTTGTCTGTTAATTTCTTTTTTAGTAATCAGGTGGTTTGGGCAATTATCGTTTTAGTTCTATCCGTTGTGATTTATGGTGGAATATTGTACTTATATAGAAAATAACTTATGAACGAAATAATCTACATCTTAATCAACGAGGCTATGCCTGGTTATGTTAAAATCGGCATGACTAATAACAGCCTAGAGGAACGCATTCGCTCACTTGATACAACAAGCGTTCCGCTTCCGTTTGAGTGTTTTTATGCTGCGATAGTGAAAAACGCCAGAGAGGTCGAAAAACTATTGCATGATTCTTTTCTTGACCACCGCGTTCGTTCAAACCGTGAGTTTTTTGAGGTTTCTCCAGAACGTGTCGTTTCTGCCTTACGACTTGCCGAAATTGAGAATATCACACCGAAAAAGGATTATGTGGAAACCATCGAAGATCAGAAAGCGCTAGATCAAGCACGTGAACGAAGGGGAATATTTAATTTTGCCATGGTTCATATCCCTGTTGATGCAGAGTTAACCTATGTGAATGATGAAAATGTAAAAGCAAAAGTGGTGGCACTTTCAGGAAAGAAAACCATAGAGTTTCAAGGAGAGATAACCAGCCCTTCAGCAGCCGCACAAAAGCTTCTTGGCTATCAATATCAGGTTCAGGGAACGATTTATTGGATGTATCAGGGAGAGACTCTTGATGAACGTCGGAGAAGGTTGGAAGAAGGTGAAAACGATCAGGTTTGAGTACCAGCTGGATCATTCACCTCTTTCATAAATTTATTCACATTCTACAACATATGTATGAAATATTTGATTTTCAGAATTCCGACACATCTTTGGCTTACAAAAACTTATAAACTTGATGAAAATATCTCATTAATCCCGGCGGGTGAATTTTCTCAAACACTCGGGCCAGCTACTTGTTTTGCGTATTCTTTTTGGTACGTCGAGCGGGTGCCAGATGATTTAACTACCCTGCCACTTGAAAAGTTAAAGGAATTCATTAGGTTTTGGAGTTTTGTTTTTCAGGAGAGTTTGGCAGTTACGCATTTTGAAGTTGAAGATGAACACCCCCGTTTTGTCGAAAGCTTGCCCACCGAAAATGCCAGAGCACGAGAAGGTTGGAATAAGCTGGAGTTTGATCCGACAAATGTTATATTAAGAATTGATCTTTCCTTTAGCTCAAAATCTTTTGATCTATCATGGCTTTTTTCACAATTCATAAATGCAAAAAATGAGCTGAAGGATTTGATTAAGTTGTATCAAATACATCCAAACAAATATGTGGTTAATAAACTTTTCTGTCTTGATGATAATTACTTTTTTAATAGTAGCCTAAATGCCGTAATTTTAGATGCTTTAACCAAAGAAGATCGGTGCAGGTCGCTAATACCTTGTCCAAGTGGATGTAAGAATAATGGAGACAAAGCTGAATTTGAGTTAAGCCATCCCAAAACACCATTTCAACAAAGAATAAAAGATTTGCTTTGTAATTTTGAAGATAAAGAATCTTATACTAAAATTTGCTTATATTTTGGGCAAACAATAAGGAATAAGGTCTTTCATGATGCATATTCCGGAACAAGACCCGAAATAGACATGCCTATAATTGATCCTATGACTAGAACTGGTCGACGTGAAACGACTATGGAAGAAACGTTGAATAAACTGAAAGAGGAAGGACTTTCTGCTGATAACGCACAAATAATATTTAGTGAAATAATTTACACGCTACTAATGAATAAATTAATTCATAAACTGGATTTTTGGCCAAAATTTACGATGTTAAAAATGGCAACTTTCAACAATGTTTCTAGTGGAGTAGTTAAATGACCCAATTGGCACATTAGTCTTATCTCGTGGCTTTAATCTCCTCCACAAACTCTTTCACCATAGCCGTATTATCCTTTAACCAAATGTACCAAAACAAGAATAATTCATCATAAAGCCGCCAATGTACCCTAAACCACACCTCCATCTCCGAGTCCAAAACGCTTGAAATTTGCTTAAAATCAGCCGTTTCTTCCTCCGGCTGATGTTCCAAATATTCCTCAACAGTCATCCTTTTCTTTACCAACCCTTTGGTTTCCGGTTCGAGTCTCGTCAATGACCCCCCACCATATAGTAAATTTACATAAACCCCTCGCTCTGCTTATGCCAGAGTTTTTGGTATATGCCGGACTGGTCTTTCAGAAGCTCGTCGTGGGAGCCGTCCTGGATGATGTGGCCGTCTTCTATCACTATGGTTCTGTCCATGGCTCGGATAGTGGAGAGACGGTGAGCGATGGCGATGACTGTCTTGTCTTTCATCAGGTTTTGCAATGCTTTCTGGATCTCGCCTTCACTCTTGCTGTCCAGGGAGCTTGTCGCTTCGTCCAGAATAAGAATTGGAGCGTCTTTGAGTATGGCTCTAGCTATAGCTACTCTCTGCCGTTGACCACCGGATAATTTAACTCATCTCTCTCCTACCATTGTGTCATAGCCATTCTCTAATTCCATGATGAAATCGTGAGCCTGGGCGAGCTTGGCAGCTTCGATGACCTCAGCGTCTGTGGCCTGTAACCATCCATATCGTATGTTTTCCTTAATCGAGCGGTGAAATAGCAAAGGTTCCTGCGGGACTACCGCTATCGAAGAACGCAAACTCTCCTGAGTGACGTGTGCGATATTGTGATCGTTTATGAGTATTTCCCCCGCACTCAGATCGTGCTGTCTCAGGAGCATACTGACCAATGTACTCTTGCCCGCACCGCTCTCCCCTACCAGGCCTACCTTCTGTCCCGGAGAGATAAGTAAATTGAAATTCTGGAAAATATATTTCTTGCCGTACTTAAAGCTTACGTTACGGAAATCCACTGAGGCTCGCTGAATCAGCAGCTCGTGCGCGCTCGGAATATCATTCAACTCGTGCGCAATCAGGATTTCATTTAGTCCGTCCTTCACCTCGCCATAATTATCCATCAACTCATTCATGTGGCTGCCAATCCACATCAGCTGATCCTTCAGAGATGAAGATAGAGTGATAATCATGATGGTATCGCCCAGCCCCAGGCCATTATATTGGTTCAGCCATATAGCGAAGCCCATCATCACCATCACGAAAATAAACTGCAATACATTGTTGGTGGCCAGTATCCACTCTCCAATCCACCAGTTCTTCAGATGAGTCCTGCTCCTATCCTTGATGTAGTCATCGAGTCTGGCTATCTCGTGCGACCTTCTGGAATAATGATTTACGGCTTTCACATTGGTGGCGATGTCTACCATCTGACCTCTTAGAGTCGAGACAGAATTGGCGTATGCCATAGAATATGGTTGCTTTCTGCGTACACCCAGCACATTGAAAATTATGAATATAGCGGCCCAGACTATCAGTATAATTGCGAAGAGATTACTGACGGTGAAGGCCAGAATCAGACTAAAAATAATATTCGCAAATACTGGATAAAGATTCCAGCATAATATAGATGTGATTCTCCGAACTCCGTCTGACGCGTTTGAAACTTTGCTACTGAGGGCCCCGGCGAAACGATTGTCAAAATAGTTACTGCTATGCTTGATCAAATAGCTGAACAGAGTCGCGTATGAATCCGAGCTCGCGCGTACCATCCAATGTCTGCCCATGAAGCCGCTAATTCTCCATGAGATTGATGTGAATAAGAATATGAGCAAATATATGCCGACCCATAACCATAATTCCTGTGGACTGTGGATAGAATCGATAATTTGCTTTAATGCGTAGTTATTTCCGGTAGTTAATAAGCAGGCGATCGTGACCATCAGAATAGTCATGACCACCAATACGCGATACTTCTTACAAATATATAGTATGTATCTAAGTGGATTATCAGGGATTTTATGATTATTTGTAGCTTTCAAAATGAACAATATAAAATACTAATATGTAGCTGTGTAGCTAGTATAACGATGACGGAGATATTATATTACTCAAATTGTCCGGCGGGACACTCTTATCTCGACTCGACCCATTTCTCGCCTTTTGGTTTGCTGTCGTCCATTAATTGCCATTTGCCGCCTCTGTATCTGGCTAATGTATCTCCAGAATGCGGAATATCTTCATCTTTATCCCAGCTGGACACCTGCACGGTTGTCTCGCCTACGTCGCCTACTGTCTTGATCTGATAAGTGAGGAGCTTGTAATTGCCGGTTTTCTCGTCTATGGCTTTGGCTTCCATCATGATGACAGCACCATTTTTGTCAGATTTCAGCTCAGTCAGAGTCAGATCAGCAAGATCAATATTGTCTAATTCTGCAGCTAAAACTATGTATTTGAGGGCTTCTGCCTTATCTATTACGCGATCCTCTTCTATGACCGCATCTTCTACGACTTTCTCTGTAGCAGGTTTACTGGCAGCAAGTCTCTCGAGGCAGGCTGCTCTGGATTCTACGAGTTTTTCAACTTTGATTGGAGGTCTCGGGATTAGAGTTACATCAATTGCTACTCTTTCATGAGTTCGTATGCTGCCAATTTGCACGGAGTCTCCTTCTCTTAAGTCACTGAAATCCACTCCTTTGCCGAGAGTAAATTTTGTAAATATCAAATCTTTGGCCTGTCCATCTACCATGATAAATCCGAGTCCTCTATCTTCATTAATCTTCTTAATTTTTCCGCTAAACGGGCCAATCATTTCATCGAGAGTTTCATCTAGAACTGATACCACTCGGCCTCTTGTGTTATTTTCTGGTAGAGCAATAACTTCTGAAGCAGCTGAAGGTCCTGATCCTTCTGCATTTTCAGTGGACATGGGGACTCCTTCTGCACTAGTGGTTACTACAGTAGTTGTGGGATCTTTCGGGTAGTTCATAGTGATGTTTTATATACTATAGTGTATAGTATAAGGACTTTCCGCCACTTCGTCAAGTCCAGTTAATAGTCCAAAAGCATCAAGACGTCAGACAGAATAGCTAATTCAAATGTCCTTGAATAATTTTATAATAATTTAATAAGGCTTCTCTAGAATACTTACAAATATAGTCCAATTTGACTGTGTGGCTACATTTTCGTATAATGTAGGTACATAGTTAATGGCTATTAAAATACATAATAGCTATCTATGAGCAAGTTATCAAAAATTATTAGGAAACTATATACTAACCCAAGTTCATTACATTTCTCTGAAATTGAAAGAATACTTATCTTCTTCGGCTGCATCAAGATCCAATCGAAAGGAAGTCATGTAAAGTTCAAAAACATACTTGCAAAATATGACCTAATAATCCCCATTCATCGCAATGACTGCAAACGGTGAGATCCTTGGAACTGCC
>CAIOIA010000109.1 GCA_903858295.1 uncultured Candidatus Peregrinibacteria bacterium
CTCCATCTCGAGTTCGCTGAGTTCAATTTTGAGTTTGATTTCTGAATTCGGGAGTTTTTCACTTGCAATATTCATGATTTATGGGTATATAATGGTTTAATTGTTGATATCCCGATTCGCCGGCATGATATCGCAGGCATCTTAGCGTATGAAAGTCTTTATTTCAACAGTTAATAATGATATAATTACCAGATATTAATTTCAGCTATATGCCACTTGTACCAAAATTCGGACCGTTGCCCAAAAACCATAAGGTTCTTTCTTCTGAAGAAGAGAAAGGAGAAAGGCTACAGACAGATGTAGAGGATGAGAACAGGGACTTCTATGAAGCCAATCTGCGATATGCCGCTAATGTCTCACGACTGCAGACAGGAGTGAATGAAGAGGTTGCCAGAACATTGCTTGGTGGGCCCGGTGCGCCCGGTCAGCTACTCGATAGACTCAAGGAAGAGAGGGTTCAGAGTGAATTATACAGAGCTGTGCAAGGTGGAAGAACTTACGAAACAGAGCCAAATGTCTCAGGTAGACTTCGAGAGGATGGTCAGTACTATGAAGGCTCTGAGAATGCGTTATATCTGAACTCGAATAGAGCAGGGAAATTTGGAAGACAGTTCATGAGAGTGATAAGAGGCGCTGGAACTATGATTGGAGTGAATAGTTTCGTGGAGGCAGCGGTCGATAGAAGATTTGGAAGGAATAGGGATATCGGAGCTAGAATGGCGTTTGTAGCGAATCAGATGGTTCCTGAGCTTACTACAATGGAAGCTACAAGGAATGCGCATTTCAATCAAATAGCAACTTTACTGGGAGTACCAGTTCCTTGTACAGTTCCTGATGTAATTCTTGCTTTCTCCCTCCCTGACAGAGCTACGCACACTACGCTTTGGAGAATTCGAGAATATTGCCGAGACCCAGCAATTCTTGATGATTTTCGAGATGATCCGGCTTTCAGAAATATGATGCTGCTGGTGGAAACTTCTGACAAAGCTACAAATCGAATAGGTATAGAGGCTGTGAATGATTTCCAAGGGCTAAGAGAATTTCATGATGAAATGGTAGCTGGAGGTGGAAACCGGGAGGCTCTCATGCAACGTATCACTGAAACTCTGGAAGATAGTGCGCTATTCCCTCTTGAGAAAAATTCAGAAGGGAAAATACTGCTTGCTGATCTAAGATCTAGGTACCAGTTTAATATTAATAACGGCGACACGCCTGATAATTCAGCAAATCGCATTTTAGGAGAGTTGGAGGAGATACGCGCTAGTGAATTAGAAAACGCCCCACAGACCGTAGCTAATACGAATACTATAAATGAGGTGAATAGGCTTATAGGAGAGCTACGACAAAACAGACAAAGGCTTCTGAGCTCTTTCACAAATTTGAATATACTTGCTACGAGAATAGCTGGAGGGCTTGTTGGTGCGCCCCTAACTGCCGCGCAAACACAACAAGCTACTGCCGTGGGTGAGCATGTAAATCTGGAACAAAATTATCAGGATTTATTCAGGACTCTGAATGCAACTGTACTTAGAATTCCTGGTGCCCCTGCCTTTACTGGTATAGAAACTGCATTTATAGCTGCTGCAGTCACGCTTCCGCCTACGCCATCAGCTGTTTTGTTGACCCCACTTCCTGTCCCTCCTCTTCCTCTTCCACCATTTTATGACCATTTGTTAGCTAGTGGAGGTGTGTTTGGAACTTTGCTTGGCAGAATTCCTGCAAATTACTTAAGTCTACTCACGAGTAGAATTCGTGTATCAGCTTTTGTACTACTCCAGAGATTTCTACGAAGAGATTATCTAAGAGATCATAATCTTACTCAGACGGGCCTGTACAGCGAAGAGGCCAATAAGTATGCCGCTCTTAAGGCTGGGCTTAGACTTGAAGATGTGGAGAATATCGACATCGCCAGAAGTGCCAACAATAAGGCTGCGGAATTTCTGAATAAGGGACTTATCAGACGTGCTGGAGATAATTTGAAGCGGAAAGTAGCCGGAGTACAGAACTTCATCGGCTTGGAGCCATTCAATATCAGGACTATGACTGCTGACTCTCTCGTAGAGCAGATAGTACAATCTCATGCGGATTTTCATGTATTCAAGGGCGTAAATAGATTTACTTCTACAAGAGATCTCAGAGCTATACTTAATGCTACAGGTAAGAAGGTACCTCCTGAAGTTGTAGAGCGATTCACACAGACATTGGCAGAGGCAGTATCGCAGTACAAAGCTGTAATCCCGACATTGAACGGAGAAGTTCAAGCAGGAAATTGGGATGTCGAGAATCTTATCGAAGTGCTTAAGAAGTTTAGAAAAGAACAGTGGATAAATCGCTATCTGGAGAGGCTTGATGCTGAAGGAGCACCTGATAGAGAACGAGCTTTCCTAAGAATTCTCAGGGAAGGTCGCATCGAAGAGAAGAGAATTTCTGCCGAAATACTGAAAGATGTGAAAGATCCTGATGCGATGTGGAGGAAATTGATATTTAAGGATGAATTGAAGAAAGTACTGGACAAAGAAACTCTAGATGGCACACAGAAGCTCAAAGAAGCTGGAATAGCTTCCAGAGAGAAAGAAATCTCACGCAAAGAAGCAGAGGCTAATGCTCTTCCTGATGGCGATCCGAAGAAACAGAAATTGCAGGTGGAGATAGCTAATCAACGAGCTGCAATAGCTACTATTAGAAGACAAATTGAAGATTCTGCCGATCTCTATCAAAGAGTAGACGATGCCAAAAAGTATATTGCGGAAAAAAAGCTCGGACGTGCCGACAAGAAGGCATATCTGGCTCAGGTGGGACTGACTCAGGTGTTCGATAAAATGGGAACTAATTTCAGATTGCAGAGATATTGGGCGGCGACTAAGAAGGCGGCCAA
>CAIOIA010000110.1 GCA_903858295.1 uncultured Candidatus Peregrinibacteria bacterium
ATCAATTTTCCCGATACGTCGGACATGCCTCTCTTCAGCAGTAAACTGTGTCCGGATAAAAATATCGACTATAGCCATAGCCAAATCCTTGGCAGTAAATCTCTCACCCATGCAAAGCACATTAGCATTATTATGCTGACGGGACAGTTCAGCAGTTGCCTCATTATTTGCAAGTACTGCGCGAATGCCGCTCATGCGATTTGCAGCTATGGACATACCGATACCGCTTCCACAGACCAGAATTCCCAGAGCTCCATCATTTTCCAAGACTTTCTCACATACTTCTCTGGCTATATCGGGATAATCAGTAGCATCATCAGTAAACACGCCAAGGTCCAGTACCGAGAAGCCATCCTGACCCTGATATTTTTGATCCAGATAAGCTTTGACTTCCTTCTTCAGATTAAATCCAGCATGATCAGATCCCAGATAAATTCGCATAATTTTTGTTTTAAATTGTCTTTCCCTATATTATAACACTGATAGAAGCCTAATTAAAGACTAAAACGCTTATATATGACGGAACTGATATCTCTACGCAAAACATTCGGGGAAACTCTGGAAAAACTCGGCGGTAAGCAGAAAAACCTGATTGTATTGGACTCCGACTTGGGTAATTCACTGTACTCGCTAAACTTCGCCAAGTCTTTCCCGGAGAGACATTTCACTATCGGACTAGCCGAGAACTCTATGCTAGGTATGGCGGCGGGTATGGCTGTACGCAAGAAAATCCCATTCGTCTGCGGAGAGACCTCAGCACTCCTCAGCAAAGGAATCGACTCTCTCAGAAACGCCATCTGCTACCCAAATCTGAACATTAAAATCATAGGCTCACACAGTGAAGTCACTAATTCTGCCGAAGGCACGCCTCGAGAATCAGTAGACGACATAGCGATTCTGAGAACGCTCCCAAACCTGAAAATCCTCGTCCCGGCAGATTCCGTCGAACTTAAATCCATGCTGGAATTCCTACTCACCGACTACGGACCTACCTTCCTCCGAATACCGCAGATCGCACTGCCAAACATTTTCGAACCCAGCTACCAGTTCAAGCTCGGCGAACCTGTCACAGTCAGAGAAGGCAGTCAGGTAACTATTTTCAGCTGCGGAGCCGCTCTGCACGAAGTCCTCAAGACAGCTGCCGAACTGGAGAACCGAGCCATCTCTACACAGGTAATAAGTCTCTCCTCACTCACAAATCTCAACACAGATAAAATCATACAACTCTGCACCAACGCCGCTATGATAGTCACGGTAGAGCAGCATGTAGAGCACGGCGGAATAGGCAGCATGATTACAGACATCCTGAACACACACACACCGCGTGCGACGGCCCCTTCACAAATCATCAAAATCGCCCTCTCCCATGCGCCAGAAAGCACTTCCTACGGCGCAGCACTAAATCAATCCGGCCTCAGCTCCAGACATATATACGAAATCATCCGCGAAAACTGGCTGAAGCACTGATATGCGGACAAAGAAAGTCGCCTTCAGATCTCTCTAAAGGCGACTTTTGCAGCTTATAGCCGCGAGAACATTTTCGTCATACAAAGTATAATCGCTGACCGTGGTGGAGGCAAGGGGAATTGAACCCCTGAGAACCATTTTGACGAAAATGTTCTCGCTCCAAGCTGCCCCCACCTCGAATCAGCTGGCAATATATTAATGTACCGTTATTAACTGAAAATAAAATATTCTTAAATTACACAAGGTTACAGCCACTTAGCTTTATCACCCTCTTTCAACCCAAGTCTATCCGAAATTCCGCCCTTCAATTCCAGCACATACTGTACAGAGAAATTAGAATTATATAACACACAGTCTCTATCATTAGTCGAAGTACATGGCTGGGCACTCCGTGCTATATGCTTGATATAACCGTTGCTGTCGATGAATAGCAGATCCAACGGAATCAGGGTATTCTTCATCCAGAAATTGACGAAACCACTTCTCTGGAAGACAAACAGCATGCCCTTATCGTCGTCGAGGGATTTCCTGTTCATCAAGCCCGATTTCCTCTGTGCGTCAGTGGCGGCAATCTCCACCTGAAACTCTGAAGAACCTTTCTCAGATACAATCACCAATTTCTTCACAGGCAGATCAGGATTCATAAGCACAGGCTTCTTACCTGTATCGACATCACCGATATATCCTAGACTGTTGGTCTTAAGGTCACCGGCTGGCGCAGAGGCACAACCCGTAAGAAGGAGCATAGATAAGATCAAACACAGGAATTTTCGCATATATAATTCTTATTTTCTCAAACATACAACTATACGCAGACGCGTCAACAATTTCACATAGCCAACCCACGAAAGTCAGGGAAAAATATATTTCCCATCAATCTGACTCAGCTTCACATAAGGATAAGAGAAATAACGCGAATCCTTGCTATGATCGCGATTATCACCAAGCATAAAATATTCACCATCAGGCACGATATACACCCTCTCATCACCATAATCATATTTCACACCATTCAGATAAGGCTCAGGTAACTGCCGAAAACCTCCATCGGCATCTTTCACAGACACCCCATCATGCGTGATTTTCAGTGTTTCACCTGGCAAACCTATGACACGCTTCACATAATAATACTCTCCATCGAAGGTAAACACAGCAATATCGCCACGCCGAATATCATGCAGAGACAGAGGAGATCTGTCGATAATGAATAATTCTTGTGTATGGAGATTGGGCTCCATCGACTCCCCTTCCACCATAAACGGCGACCAGAAAGCCACTTTCGTCACCAAGAACCATATAAAAAATAAATTCGTCATTTTTGTTTTTAATCAATTTTTTTCTCCAGGCTGCTCAGAGCCTCTGCCAACTCTTCCTGACTTAGCGGTTTGTCATGGTAAAAACTCTTATTTTCGGCGAAATCCACGCCTTTGGCTTTCACAGTTTTGCATATTATAGCTACAGGCAGGCGAGTCTCTACGACAGCTTTCTCATAAGCACCTATCAATTGATCGAAATCATGGCCTGCGAAAACATTGATGGTACGGAAGCCGAAAGCTTCCAACTTATCCGCTATAGGATCCACCACATTGGCATTTCGGACAATCCCATCAAATTGAATTCCATTACGATCTACTATCAGAATCAGATTACCCAGCTTGGCATGGACGGCCTGTATAAGAGACTCCCAGACTAGACCAGTACCCATCTCCGCATCCCCAGCCAATACGAAAACATTATTACGATTTCGATCAGACTTGAGGGCCATAGCCAAGCCCACGGCCGCCGCCACCCCCTGTCCCACAGACCCAGCCCCCACTGGCACTCCAGGGATTTTCGCTCTGGGATTGGCTGTGAGAAGGGCGCCGGCCGCTTTGTAGTATTTCAATTCATCAGCCGGGAAATACCCAAGATCAGCGAGTATGGAGTACCAGACAGGCGCCGCCTGGTACTTGGAAAGTATGAAATAATCTTGATCTTCACTATTCGGCTTACCTGGATCTATGTTTAGTATAGGCCCGGCATGAGTCTGTCCATAGTAGAGAGCAGTCATGATTTCCACAGCAGATAGCGCACTACCGACTGCGCCGGACTCCGCAGCTGAAATCATCCGCAGAGTAGAAATTCTGATTTCGGTCGCTTTCCTACGCAAAGCACTAAGGTATTCCTGAAAAGACATAATATAGATTTAATCTGGCATCAGGTTACCTCAAGCCAGACGGCTAAATCAAGACTTGGCCTTGCATTCTGCATGAATTTTCCTAAACTGTTCGTACTTAACACAAACAAAATATGATTGACGATCAAATCCGCCAAGCCTTAGGGGAAATCAAAAAACTTCGTGAAGAACTCCGCGACATCAAGAAAGACATGAAAGCTGAAGAGAAAATCGATAGCCCGGAATATCACGACCTGGAAAAAGCATTCAAAGATCTGCGTCAGCAAGTGAAAGATTTCAAGGAACAATGGATGAATGAATTGAAAAGCGACGAAAGCTACAACAAACTTCGTGAAATACGCCTGACGAAAGAAGAAGACATCGCAGAAGCGATGAACAAACTATTCGTATTGATAGCCAAACTTCCTCAGAAACCGGTCGACATGAACATGGACGGCGACAACGGCCCTATCCGCGTACAAATCATGCCGGAGATGCGTCTATATCTGAATGGCAGAGAAGAAAAAATCAAATAAATTACCGGACTGTCCGCACACATGCATAAATCGACATCATTCACTCAGCACACCATCGCCATAATCGGCGGCGGCGCTGCGGGGCTGATGGCAGCTTATTTTGCCAAATTGAATAATACAGACGCCCGAGTCCTGCTGATCGAGAAAAACAAATATCTGGGAGCGAAAGTCATAATCTCTGGCGGAGGACGATGCAATGTCACCACAGGAATTTCCCCGGTAAGTGAAGTCCTGCGAAACTATCCTCGTGGATCTGATTTCCTACGCACTGCCATGAACGCCTTCCCTCCGACATCAGTACAAAACTGGTTTGAGACACAGGGAGTGCCGCTCAAAACCGAGGCGGATTTTCGTGTGTTTCCAGTCTCAGACGATGGCCATGACATAGTCGGCGCGCTGGAGAATGCTTTACAAGAACTCCAGGTAGAAATTCGTTGCGACACTGCCGTCGCAGAAATTTCTCACATGATAAATAGCGAGGACGCATCGAAGAACAATTCTCCAAAATTTCTCATCAAATTAAAATCGGCAGAAGAGATCCCGGTCCACAAATTAATTCTCACCACTGGTGGAAACGCATACCGGCAGACAGGCTCCACCGGGGACGGATACGCTTTCGCACAAGCCCTCGGCCATACTATCGCACCCCTCGCCCCTTCCCTATCCTCCTTCATCACAGCTGAGAAGTGGCCCACAGAACTTAGCGGAATATCCTTCCAGCAAGCCAAATTATCCTTCATCTCGGCCACCGCCACCAATCAGAAATTCGAGAGATCCGGCCCTTTCCTATTCACACACAAGGGACTTACCGGCCCTGCCATCTTCGCATTATCCGCAATGGCAGCCTATGAGAATTTTTCGACAGAAAATCCTGCCAGGATTCTGATAGACTTCTTCCCAGACATGAATTCCGAAAAACTCGAGGAAGACATCATCGATAAATTCGAGAAAAATTCCTCCAAGAAACTTCTCACCGTTTTGGGCTTCATAGTGCCGCATCGTCTGGCAGAGAAAATTCTATCGGAGACTACAGCCTCACTGCGTCTGAAGATTCCAGCTCATCAAATCAATTGCTCCGAAGTGTCCAGGCAGCTCCGCCAGCATATAATCCGACAATTGAAATCTCTCGAACTTCATCTGATCGGACGAGGAGCAGGCGAAGAATTCGTCACTGCCGGGGGCGTACCACTATCAGAAGTTGATCCAAAGACAATGCAGTCACGAATCACACCAGGACTATATTTCGCAGGAGAATTACTGGATATCGACGGCTTCACCGGCGGATTCAATCTGCAAGCAAGCTGGGCCACAGGCGCTCTAGCCGGAGAGAAATGCCACTAATCTCAGCGAATCAATAATCAACGCTGAATCATCAATCTATATATACTCTCAGATATCGATCCACGCGTCATGAAATGGTCTGGCTCATACATATTGTCGACTTCTTCCAGCAGCCCCATCTGGAAAGCTTCCTTCAGATACACTTCATACCATGCACCTTCCGGCACATCGAGATATGGGAGAAAGCTTAGATTAGACTTGGGCAAATTATTGATGAGAGCCAGGAATTTAATTGCCTCCACTTTATTAATCATCTTGTTGGGCTGGAAAGTTCCATCCACGTAGCCTTCTGTCCAGCCTTTGGATTTGGCATAACAGACATAATTTGCATACCACTCATTCGCTCCCACATCGGTAAAACAGGCTTGCTGATATTCATTTCCTGGGGTAATGCCTAGACCTCCACGGATAAGTATTTTCAACATTTCCGCACGAGTCACACCCTGCTCAGATCGAAAAGTCCCATCCGGGTACCCCGCCACCACAGCATGATCTCTCAGATAAACTATAGCCTGAAAATTTTTGTTAAATTTATTTACGTCTGAGAATCCAGAAGTCAGAGGCAGAGGCGAAGAGTTGGATTTCACCACTTCCGGTACCGCAGGAGACGCTGGCACGACATTCACGACATTTTGTTTCACTGGAACCTTCGGCGCGAAACTCGCTTTCACATCATCGAAAAGCTTATCAGTGTCCAGGAAAGAGCCATTCTTAATCATGAAATCAATCAAGACAGAATTCTTCATATCAGGATAGGCAGAGAAAATATTTGCAGCGACAGCTGCGACGATGGGGGTTGCGAATGAAGTACCACTCACGGTCGCATAAGAGTCCACAGCGGACTTCGTGGTAATAATTTTCTCTCCAGGCGCGAAGATGTCCACACACGCACCATAATTGGACCAGGCGGTCTTACTGTCATTGTTTTTATTACTCGCCCCGACACCCAGAATCATGTTCTGCCCATTATCATTACACACAGGCGACTCAGAATTGACGGTTAGATTTCTACCTTTACCGGTAGATGTATCCCCATTTCCTGCAGCCACTACCACAAGAACATTGTGATCGTACGCATACTTCACGACATCATTGAAGCTGCTATCAAACTCTCTCGCAGTCGCAGCCTCCAGGCTCAAATTCACAATTCTCGCGCCTGCATCCACAGCATACTTGATGGCTTTCAGCACGGCGCTTCCATCACAACTACCATCAGCGTGACAGACGATGAGTGACATCAGCTTGACCTTCGGAGCAATCCCAGTAATACCGACTCCATTATTTCTACCAGCACCGATAACACCGGCCACTTCAGTCCCATGATCTCCTTTCGGAGATATATCAGCACTATTATCGACGAAATTATAACCATGCAAGTCATCCACGAAGCCATTTTTATCGTTATCCACAGAATCTCCGGCAACTTCACCCGAGTTCAACCAACCAGACCCCTTCAAATCTTCTTGATTAAAATCAATGCCTTCATCCAGCACCGCCACCACCACGTCGTCCTTCGGCGTTAGAGTATTATAAGCATCCACATATTTTATGGCATTCAGATAATATTGCTGACCAGAGAGAGTATCACTGAACACCTGCTTCCTCACCAGGAAATTCTCAGTCATGCAAACTCCTGCAGCAGTACAAATCTCAATAGTATTACTGTCAGCAATAGCAGAACCAGGAATGGTCAGATTCACTATCATATCAGACCAGCTGCTAATCATCGCAGACTGCTGACCGAATCTCACAACTCCCTGCGAGTCGCCGAAATATAAACCCTTAATCTGCAGCACAGAGCCAGCGGCGCCCTCTGTGACCAGCGCACTATTACTCAGATAACCAAGCGCATGCGGCTTGAAACTATATGGAAATTGTCCCAACACGGCACCACCACCCACCAGCAATATTTGCCCGCTCTGAGTGACATTCGAAGCATAAGGCATGATGAAAGAGATCTGCCCGTAACTCCATTCTTTCACCAGAGCGTCGCTACTCTGGAAGCAGCTATTCAGATTGTTGAAGCATATGAAACCGCTGCTATAGAGCTGATCCAGATTCTGCCCCGTGATAATGACAGTCTGATCTACTTCATAAGTAGTCTGGGACGGTAAAACCAGGGCGTAATTCGGTACACCCTGCGCCTGGGCGACAGGGAGGAAGACCTGCCCTGCCACCATCAGACTACACAAAAATTGTTTTATCATTTTGTTTTTAGATGGACTCTATTTGGCGCGCTCATCAGCCGCGTAGACATGCTCATATTCTCCTTTCTCATATTCAAACAAATCATCAGCTTTGAAGAATCTTGGCACTTCTTTCTGCGCAGTATCCACGGAATCGGAAGCATGCACCACATTGCAGGCCACGCTCATGGCGAAATCACCTCGGATAGTGCCGGCATCCGCTTCACGGGATTTGGTAATACCTACAATTTTGCGTACGGCAGCTACCACATCAAGTCCCTCGAGACAGACCGCAACCACAGGGGAGCTTTGCATAAAACTGCTCACTCCGGGGAAGAAAGGCTTGTCAGAAATATGCGCATAATGTTCACGAAGTACAGCTTCATCCAGTGACATCATCTTAACTCCGATCACTTTCAGTCCCTTTCTCTCAAATCTCACAAGCACTTCGCCGATAAGTCCTCGCTGCACGCCATCTGGCTTGATAAGGACTAAAGTCTTCTCTTTCACTCCACTGAAATTCATATATTTTCTGGTTAAATTATTACAATTCGCGCGCATTATACAAGCTCGCCTCAACCATTACCAGCTTTGCGTTTTACACTTTTCACTTCTCCACACTTCTACCCACCGCCTCACTCACAGACTTATACCCATCACGCTTCAGCAGCTCGGCCAATCCCTGATTTATCTCACTGACCACAGATGGCCCTTCATAAATCATTCCGGTGATTAGCTGCAGCAGATTCGCACCAAGACGGATTTTCTTGTAGGCATCCTCTGCGGACGAGACCCCGCCCACTCCGACAATTATTTTCTTTCCTTCAGTAGCCAGGTATACTCGCGCAATCAAATCATCTGAAAGTCCTTGCACCACTTTACCGCTTATCCCTCCATTTTTCGGGACATCTGCGTCCAGGATGCGTGGATTATCCCGCACCTTGGTAAGATTCGTACACACATATCCATCCACCTTATGTTCAGCGCAGACGGCCAGTATCGCGTCGACCTCTGTCACACTCAAGTCCGGAGATAATTTCACAAACACCGGCTTTCCGACTACATAATATTTATCCAATTCTGTAAGTAATTTCTGCAGACGCACACGATCGGTGAAAGGCTCTCCACCGAAAGCGTTCGGACAACTGATATTCACAGTAATATAATCCGCCACTGGGAGAGCGGCCAGGTAAGCCTTCGCGTAGTCTGCCACTCCGACCTCCACATCACAGGTTTCAGCATTATTGGTTTTGGCTACGCTCACTCCATATATAAATTTCTGACCGATTTTCATGCGTTGACCAGCCTGACCTACAGACTTCGCCACTCGCTCGGCCACAACCCCAGCACCATCATTCTTCAAACCATAATATACCAGCAGAGACTCGGATTTCTTCAGTCTCCAGAGACGCGGCTTGGCGTTTCCTGGGCAATACTCACCTGTCACAGACCCAAGCTCGGCAAAACCAAAAGCAATTTGGGGCAACACCTTAGTCAGTTCTGCATTCTTGTCGAAGCCGGCAGCAAGGCCTACGGGATTTTCGAAAGTCAGGCCGGCAACATCCTGACGCAATATCGGAGCACCATATCCAAACATCATTCTCAACAACCATCTTCCTAAAGCACAAGACCCGATCCACTTACCAGTCTTAATCATCCTGTCATGCACCAACTCCGGATCCATCCCGAAAAATATCGGCTTCAAGACAGTCTTATATAGAAATTTAATCAAAGCATTCCGAAAAGCCACTAATTTCTCAAACATAATAATTTACATTATTAATAATTTCTCAAATCTCTGCTCATCATCATACGGACCTATCACCGCCACTCGCAGTTCCTCCGCTTTAAACAGATCTACCGCCGTAGCATTTACATCCTCAAGCTTTACCGCGTCGATCAGCTTAACTATATCCTCCAGCGAGCGACTGCCTCCATGCAGCAATTCGAACTTGCCTATTAGATGAGAATATTCCTCAGAGTCCTCGAGCCGTAGAATAATTTTCCCTTTCAGAAAAGCCTTGGCCTTCACGAGCTCTGCCTCGGTCACACCCTTCTCAGCGGCAATTTTATATTCAGCGATGATAGCTGAGATCGCCATATCGATGCGCTCTACAGATACTCCTGCATTAGTAGAGAAAGTCCCGATATCCGCATATTCATCCGTAGTGGTGCTGATATAATAGGCTAGTCCGAGAGCCTCACGCACTCCCAGAAACATCCTGGAACTCATATTCCCGCCGAGAATCACTGCCAGTAACTTAGCAGCGTAATGACGAGGAGAATTATCGAGATATCCGGGAAAACCGATTACTACATGCGCCTGCTCAGTCTTCTTATTTCGAAGACGCACTCTCTGATCACGCACCAGAGGAAGCATCGGCGCGAAATCATAAGCCTTCTTCTGTCTGTCGGCACTGAATACAAACAACTCCTCAAGACTTTTCTGCAATTTCTGTTCATCGAAATTACCCGCCACAGCGATGACGGTATTATCAGGAGTATACAGAGCTCTCAGATAAGCGAGAAACTGCTCCTGGGTGACCGAATCAATCAACTCTTTCGTACCGACCTGATCACGCCCCAGAGGCTGATCTCCGAAAATCAGCTTCTCGAAATCCCAGCCTATCTGATACATCGGCGTGTCCTGGTACATATTATATTCCTCGAGTATCACGCCTCTCTCCTTCTCTATATCCTTCGTATCAAACCTCGAATTTATCAGCATATCGGACAGCACATCCACAGCCACATCTATCTGCTCAGCGGCGACCTTCACATAATAGCCAGCATATTCTTTACCAGTGAAGGCGTTGAAATCGCCTCCCACGGAGTCTATCGCCTCTGAGACTTCCTTGGTATTATTGTACTTCTTGGCTCCCTTGAAAAACATATGTTCCAGGAAATGGGAGATTCCATTCAATTCTTTACTCTCATATCGCGAACCTGCTCCGACCAGTATCAGGACAGTGACGGACTGCGTATTCGGCAAAACCTTCGTAACCAGTCTTAAACCATTGTTCAGTTTTGTCTTCTTGACCATAAAATTTTTAAAACTATATTTAATTAAAGCTGAATTGAATAATCCATCCAATCACGCTAAGATAATAGCCCAACGCCCGCGATAGCACAAACCACAAACTCAACAGTCAATTAATGAATTATCACTCGCCACGCCAATCATTTAGCAGGGCTTTCCACAACATCAATCTTGATCGTAATTTGGTGTTTTTCGCAGTGGTAGTGCTATTCACGGCGATTATTCTAGCGAGATTATTCGAGCTGCAGATAATAGCCCATGATCACTATGCAGAAATAGCCGCGAAAGAACATTATGGTTATAGCGAATTACCGGCACATCGCGGTGAGATCTATATCAAAGACTATGCTTCAGGAGAGAATGTCCGTGTCGCCACCAATTCCACGCTTGATTTCCTCTTCGCGGATCCGACGCTGATCAAAGACAAGAAGCTGGTCGCAGATCGCCTCGTGCCACTTATCTATAGTCTGGACGAAGCTCGTGCACTCGATCAGGAGAGAGTGAAGACAGCGGTATTCCGGGCGAAAACAGGAGAAGAATTGGCCGCGGTGAAGCCATATACTGACGATGAACTCTATCAGAATTTCTACAAGCAAATTCTCGATCAGATCAGCTCCGATATCAGACCGAGAATAATTCTGGGCAGCGACCTCACCACTCCGGAGATAGACGCAATCAAAGCTCTGAATCTAGCGGGGATAGAGATAGATCAGACCAACACACTTATAGCATATCCTCCTCAGATCACCGATCTGGCCCATACCGCCCAGAGCCTCGGCAATATATTACAAAGTCCTCCATTGCAGCTGGAAGCCATCCTACGAGGCAAAAATCGATATGTCATTCTGAAGAGGAAACTCACTCGGGAAATTTCTACTAAAATCAAAGAAACAATTGAGCAGGACAAAGCCGACAATTTTATAGGTCTCGGTCTGACTGAAGAATATTATCGTTATTATCCGGAAGGTCAGCTCGCGTCCAATGTACTTGGTTTCGTCACTCCGACTGGTGATGGCAGCTATGGTATCGAGGCCAAATTCAACACGGAATTACGGGGAAAGAAAGGCGTTTTCGAGACGCAGAAAGATTCCATCGGCCGACAAATCACGGTCGGAGATAGTCTTATCCAGCCTGCCGAAGACGGGAAGAACATTGTACTCACTATCGATCGCTCCATACAGCTGGCTGTCGAATCACGACTCAAGAAAGCAGTAGAAGATTTCCGAGCTGACTCAGGCCAAGTCATCGTCATGGACCCGAAGACCGGACGCGTGCTGGCCATGGCCCATTATCCCAGCTTCGATCCAAATGATTACGGCACTGTATATGAGAAAGCGGAAATAAAATTGAATCCTGAAGAAATAGACGGACTAGTACCGGTCAAAGATCAGGAAAACACTTATTGGCTTTATCGCAGTCTGGACTCACAGGATCGCCTGATGATTTTCAGAAGCACTTTACCGGACGGCAGCTTCATCTATGAACACTACAAAAACAATATCGGGCCTGAAGCATATCAGAACAAAATAGTCAGCGAGCCTTATGAGCCCGGCTCAGTATTCAAAACAATTGTGATGTCTATTGGCCTGGACGACGGAGACGTCACACCACTTACATCCATAAACGACAACGGCACACTGAAAGTAGACGAATTCGAAATCCACGACGTCTCCGCCAAATGTATCGGCCACGTCAGCATGGCTCAAGTCCTGGCCCAATCCTGCAACACCGGTATGGGCTGGCTGGCGCAGAAAATAGGTCGTCAGCTTTTCTATAATTATCTGATGCGATATGGTTTCGGACAACGCACAGAGATAGAATTCGACAACGAACATCCGGGACAGATCGCGCATTTCAGCCAATGGGCGGATTCCGAATTGGTCACTCACGCATTCGGACAGGGTCTCACTGCCACCATGATTCAGATGGGCGAAGCTCTCTCCGCGATGGCAAATAATGGGGTAATGATGCAGCCATTCATCGTCGATAGCGTAGAGAAAACACCAGGTAATTGGCTGAAGACCGAGCCTACTATTCTCGGACAAATAATCAAACCTGAGACCGCACATAGCATGACCGGCCTCATGGTCGGCGCGGTAGAGAACGGCGTCTCGCACAACAACGCCATGCCGGATTATTATATAGCAGCCAAGACAGGAACTTCACAGACATACCGCAATGGCAAACCGCTCAGCGGAGTAGGTACGACCATCGCGACAGTAGGAGGCTTCGGGCCGATCAATAACCCGAAATTCGTCATACTGGCCAAGCTCGATCGTCCACGCAGCAGCGAATGGGCCGACACCACTACCAGTAATCTCTTCAAATCAGTAGCCGAATACCTATACAGCTACTACTCTATCCCACCGGACAAGAAATAACGCTATCAGCAATCGAGAGCAAAAGTCGGCTCCGGGAACATGCCTATTATTCCTAGCTTCATCAAGCGTGGGCGGAATTCACGATTACGAATTATTGATTTCCGTAGCCGGTCTCTCTGCTCATGTACAAACCCTCTCTTCCCCACAGCATCACGACGTTCCATAAGCAAATCCACCAAAGCATCATCAGAGATTCGAGTCAGTGATTTTATCCTGTACAAAGCCAAGAGCCTTTCATCAACCAGATGCTTAGAAATGCTATTTATCGTAAATATTAACGCATTATTTTCGAGTTTTCTTACAACTGTAGATCCGACAGAATCAAAACCACTGACATATCGAGCCTGAAACTCTGGATTTTCGAGCCAACCGATAATTTTCCTCATCAATTCAAACATCGTAGGAGCATGATTGACCATACGCACTAGGTGAATGAAACGTTTATCAAGAATTGTCTCATCCTGCATGAGTCTCTTCAGCAAAGGTTTAATTTCAGTATGGTGTAGACAAGTAATCTTCTGTCTTTGCTCTTTAGTATGTATTTTATCCAATTTAAGAAGCTGTAAAGTCGCCTCAGCCACTAAACTCTGCGTCTTCTTATCATATTCCATTTTCAAAACTTCAGATAATCTGGAGCGAATCAGCGTCTCATCAGTGACGAGTCTCATCAACTTAGGTTCGACAGAATTCGGATGAGCATTGAAATAATTTGCAAGTAATACATCCATCACGGGGCCCGACTTGGTAGCTAGAAAACCAAGCAAAGCCTCTTCAAATTCCTCATTTTCCGGCGTAGCACCGAACGCATTCAATTCCACCACCACATAAAGCAAATCCAGTAAATCAGTCATCTCCAGTCCAGAAAACTTGAAATTCAATCCGACCAGCTCTATACCACCAACCTTATTTGCCTCTACCAAATCATCCCAAAGATCCTGTTGCACAGGGGCAAGCATGTCTGCAAGCAATTTTTGCTGTCGCACTTGGGCAAGAGCCAATTCCACCCGACCATCACCGGCCTTTTCGATAGCATCATCGATTCTCCCAATATCAGCCAATGTAGCTTGCCATTCTGCGGAATTTCTTTTGCCAAATGCCATATAATCAGCTTAAAAATTAGAGCGCATTATAATGAACTACCCACAAAAGTCAAAATTATGTTAAAATAATAGGAAATCAAATAAAACCCCAATCAAGATGCCAGATAAACAACGTCAGGTAAGTGACTTACAGCCTACAATAGAAACCTTCCTCGGGGAGAATCGCGAAGAAGCCTGCAGGCGTTATAATCGTCTGCTTCCGGAAATTATTGCGGCAGAAGGCAAAGGTATTATATCCATGCACAACCTACGATATGGCTCCAGAGGTCTGCATTTCGGCAGCGCAGTACAACTTCTATATAATCAGAATCAAGGCCGTCCGATAGAGATGCCTCCTGCTGCACCAGAGACAACACCTGCTCCAGTAATAGTGGATATCGCCACCACTACGGGGCGAGCATTAAGAGATTCCAGCCAACCTCATCCGACCGAGGAAGACGGCGCGGCACATGGCCCGGGCGACGACGCGGCACATGGCCCGGACGACGACGCCTCAGATATCATAGCCGGAAACGCCGACTACTAGATCGCACACCTCATAGTGAAAATCACTGTGCAATATGCAGGAAGAATCCGGCATCCACTTCATCAGACTTGATCGCTCCTCCAGAGACTATCAGACTTTTTAAAGGTTCTAGATATCGTTTTGCCGTATCATATCCAGGGATAGCAGGAGCTTGGCCGGTAGTGTCAGCAATCAAAGCGAAATAAGTATCCACAAGCCGAATCATCTGTTCAGGAGATAGATAAGCAAGACCACGGCTTTCACTTCCCACATAATTCATAGCCTGTCCAAATTCCGTCGATTTCTCGACTACCTGAGCTCCACCATATACCTTATCCAGATCAGCCTTCAGAGATATAGTCATCACGCCATCGTCTAGCAGTCCATAATACAATTCCACTTTCTGACCGGACAATTTCTTGGACAAAGCTGACGGAGCAGCAGCGAGTATACCATCCAGATTCAATTTGAATTTCCAGAGCTTCCCTGTCTTCACTTCCTCTTTGGACAGTAGCATCAGAATTTCCGGAGACTGAGCAGAAGCTTCAGCAAGCAAAGCTTCAAATCCTTTATTCAGGGCCTGTACTGTCTTGGTAGCGCCTTCCAGATTAGAGGTGGCATCGAGATAAATCCCTATACCCGGGATAGGTGTACCGGTGTCTTCGAGCAGCAGAGCTACGCCTTTGTCCATATAAGTAAGTATATCTTTCTCCAGATCCAGTCCCTGCGCTTTGAGAAATTCTTTCATCTGATTTACTCCATCTGCGGCCTCGGTATCACTTCCAAGAGTCTTCATCAAATTCTCATAGTATGATTTCAACAAAGTTCCCTCGAAATAAAATATCGGCGATACGGCAGGAATTTTCTTCAGCAGATAAGCCTGTACACTGGCAGCCTGTGGGCTTTTAGTCAGATCCACTCCATTCTTCCCCAGTACTCTGCTGGTCATACGAATACCATCTTTCTCAGCGGTAAGTATAAGCATTTCAGATTCGATATTAGCTGCATCAGTACCTGACAACATTTTCGCCACTTCTTCACCACTCTTGGCATCACTTCCCTTGAATAATCCTAAGCTCTCAGCAAGATTCACATACGCCACTGCCAGATTAGGCTTATAAGCGGCCATGGCACGTGCATAAGCCTTATTCTCCCCGAGAAGATTTGTATTTGCCTTCACATTATTAAGTCCTGTTTTCAGAAGCTCCAGATTACTGGTCAGAAAGACAGTATCCATATATTTGCTCAGATAAGCCTCTCCACCGGTCTGTGTCACTTGGCTGTAAATAGATTGTCCATTGTAATCTTCCTTCTTCAAAAGATTTTTTTTGATTTGCGTGTCAAGTAACGCATCAAATTTAGCTTCATCCGCTATGGTCATAGCCAGGGAAAAGCTTACTTTGGGCGACGAAGCAGTTTCCAGAGTGCCGGGAGGCAGGACTTCTTGCCTGGACGACATAGCCATGAAAAACTGACTCTTATTATTCAGTATGGGAAGGACATCCTGTTCATAATTAAGTCCAAGTTCAGTCAGATTTGTACCATTCTTAAACCCTTGATTAAATTCTGTCACTATAGCGCCGAGCGGATCATTCGGGAAATAGCCATTCAGTATTTTCAGAGCGTCCAATTGATCAGCATCGCGACTTCCGAACTTCGCCACAAGCAAACTCTCGGCTGGTAAGAAAGCTTCTACATTCACGCCTTTCTCAGACATGAAGCGAGGGATCGTCATCACACTCTGCTGGCAACCACTTAAGCTTAAGACAAACAAAATCCCCATAGCTGCGAGCGGGAGATTTAAATAATTAAACCTGGACTGCATTTCCATAGGGATTTCCGTTATGTAATTTTTATTTAGTTACCGCTGCCTTTCTTGGTATCTTTTCTTTTGTGATCTGTATGCTTACGGCATTGATTGCAGAACATACTTAATTCCTTCGTAATTTTTTCATTACTTTTCTTGTTGTAGGCTGTAACTCCATGCGGTTTATTACACCCACTGCATCTCCATGTCGCAAACTGACTTTTTCCTCTGGCCATAATTCTGAAATTATTAATTTACGGGAGGAGTTTAGCGGAAATTGGCTGCAAGTCAAGCAAAGCCAGCCTTTTCATTGACTCACGCTCTGACATATTGCCAAGACCTATTTACCACCTTCCGTCGTGCGTGGAGAAAGCCTATCAACACAAGCAAAACTACAGTCAACAGAGCAAATCCATACCACCAGAACAATTGATTATCTGAATTATTCGCCACTTCATTTCTATGGGTAAATTCAGTCAATCCAGAATCTGCAGAAAGCATGGGAATTGTTTCCAGGTTTACAGGCTTTGATGAAGAGAAATCATTGGAAACTATCGAAGGCAATTCCGACACAGCCACCTTGGTCTCCTGTTGACCACTCACGGCTTTCACAATTGGAATTTGCACAGGATTTGGCAGTGCTGCTAAGCTTTTATCAGCACTCAGAGTAAGAGGCTCCACCACTTCTACAGTTTGTGTTACAGCAGGGCTGATGACATCGGCAGGCAATTTAATCTGCTGTGCCGTTTCAAGCCACTTCACATCACTCAGATCCACTCGACCGTTTTCATATACGCTAATCACAGCATGCTGAAAACCACTGAATTGCAAATCACGAAGGGCCTCAGCAGTTCCGGAAAAATAGAAAGACCCGATCACACCGTCATGCAGATTCTTCAAAGCATCTGCTTTCAGACTAATCCCAAAAATAATTTTACCTTCGCCCTGCCCAGTCTCCTTCTCATACTTCACCATTTTCACAGGTAAATTTTCTGGAGTGAAACCGGCGAAGGCATTCCCCCACTCCATTTTGTCATACTTCAGGCCAACTTCTCCGGAATTGAATTTCAAATCCGCCGCCATACCCAGGAAATTCTCAGGCAGATTTTTCCCGACTAGATCAAATCTTACAGCACCCCCTTCCAACAACACTTTTTGAATCAGAATTTCAACAGACATGATTTTAGAAATTAATTAAATAGGAATCTATTAGATAAAAATTACAAAACAGACAGGAGGGCGGGCGGCCGCAGGCCGCCCGCCCTACCACAGAGACAACTAATACTTATGAGCAAAATTAGCTCCAATATCTATCAAATCACTTCCATCAATTCTTCCGTCATAAGTCGTATCTGCCAGCGCATCGAATCCGACAGCGGCATCAGTCTCAGCGAAATGTCTGGCTAATTTCTCCAGATCCCTTCCATCTACGAGATCACTTCTATCATTGTCGCCCCTTATACCCCTTGCATCCATTGCCGAGATTTCTGCTGCGGTACTTACCCCCGCGCCTTTCACAGCACTCACACGATAATGATAATTCACGCCAGGGATGATCTTACCACCACCGCTCACGACGTCCTGATCTACGAATTCCGTAGCCACTGTGCCACCTAGAATTACATAATTTCCGTGAGCATCCTGCCTCTCCACACGATAACTATCCGGTGCAGAAGCCGAAGCAGTCCAGCTCAATTTAATCTGATATCGGCCAGCCCCTTCAGCCGCCACCAAGGCAGTCACGGGCGCAATCACCGGAGCGCCGAGAGCCAGACTGGCCCCCTGCATACTGACATTTATATCAGCAGCAGATGTAGCCAAGAAAGAGCTATTTGCGAAACTCACAGTCGCAGCACCAGAAGCACCGATAACCTTGAAACTCACTTCAAACAATTTACCACCTCCACTCACACCCACTTTCGTATCGAGAGTCCTAGCCTCCGCGACAAGCAGATCTCCAGCTACACCGCCCTTCAGCCCACTCTGGAAAGAAGTCGCCACAGCACCGGAATTCCCCAGGAAAGCCCCCATCGCAGCACTCTGATACTGCAGAAGAGCCGGGTCATAATTGATCTCTAGACCATAATCATACAAATCACTGACATTCTCAGTTTTCACAGTCAGTTTCACTATGTCGTTTGGCAAGGCATTCGCCGCTGACCACTCAGCCTTTACCGCAGCAGCGCCGACCGGCGCCAGGCTGACCGAATTCAGAGCACGCGGAGTTCCCACTATTGCCCCGCCTGCTGATGCCAAGGCACCACTTCCTGTAGATGAAGCAAAATTACCAGCGATGTCTCCTGCGCCAGCATCCTTCCTCTCCATAGTCGCATGGGTAGTTACAGATCCGGCATACCATGCGCCTACAGCGCCATTCACGGTATCTATCACCACATCACTAGCATCAAGTATTTGCAGACTGGCCCCGGAATTCACCAGCGACATGTTGAATATCGCATCCGCGGTCACATTTGAGACAGCGCTTTCCGAGTCCTCTATGAGGAAATACCCATTAGCCGCCACAGTCGCCCCAGCTGCAAAAGTATATACCACGGCACCATTATTTTTCAGCTTCCAGCCAGACAAGCTGACAGCGGCACCGGTGGAATTATACAATTCCAACCATTCATCATTAGATGAGTTCACAGACCCGGCCCAGGATACTTCATTGATCACCACAGACCCGGGAGTAGCAGCGACAGCGGTCATCGCGCCCATAGTCGCCCCACTCAAAACAAGATTAAACATATAACAACCCATGATTATCTTCGCCCCCAGTTTCTTCACCACAGCGTTCATCTTGTGCATTTTCGTTAAGGTTAATTATAAAATGTTCCGGCCGAAACATCCCTACCCTAACAAACCAATATTAAACGAAAATAAAATCCAGCTGAAAAAGTCCCACCGGATTACTCCAGCAGGACTTCACAAGATCTAGGGCATTATTACTTTATTTGCCGGTTACCTCAGCGGCTTTCTCATCAGCAGTTTCTTTAGCCTCTTCTGCAGCCGACCCTTGTTTACCGTGACCACCGATACCATTGGCAGCCAGTATACTCTTCACCTTGGCCATATCTTTGGCCTCGAAAGCCGCTTTCAATTCAGCACGGACAGAATCCGGCAGATTCTTGATATTTATTCTGTGACCTTTGCCTTCTGTACCTTTATGTAATTTCTTTTCAAATTTTTCGATTTTCTTTCCAATCTTCTTCTCCAATTTCGGCATAGTTATACCGTTCGCCAGAAGAATACTTCTCACTTTCAGCAAATCCCCCGCCTCCCTGGCCGCCTTCAGCTGTGCTTTCACTTCAGCGGACAAAGCATCAATTTTCGCCTTCAGATCATGCATTTTCTCCACTCCGCCGAAAGACTTGCCCTGTAATCCTTTACCATTGTCAGCGTTGATGTCCTGTGCGCCAGCGATACCAACGCTGACAGCCGCCGTCAACAACATCGAGGTCAAAATTTTTCTGGATAATTTCATTTATTTGTTCAGTTAAGAAATATATTTTGAAGATTCCATGGTGATCTTCATCCTACACTACAACTCCACTTCAATTTTTCTTACATGTTTTAATAATACAGGCTTCATGGATTTCCCTCCGAAGGCTTTCCTGACCCGCACTTCCTGCGCCACGAATTGATCATCATCAGTCTTAACTCCTATCACCATTACCATCTGACCTTCTTTCAGACCGCGCACCAGAGGCGCTCCAGCCAGCCCGGGCGCCAGCGTGACATTCCATACATCGTCCCGCAAATCTTCCAATTCAAATCCCTGAGGAAGAGCCAACTGTACAATTTTCCCTGGCAGCGCCCCACGCTCAGGATTAAGGAAAAGTATCTCCCGCGCCTTCTCCATCTCCTGATATGGAGGTATGGCCAGACGCAAAGCATCTTCTATAAAATCCGCCCCTTTGACTACATATACTACGCCTCCAAGCAGCACAGACAGCAGGATAGCACCCACCATAAGCCATACCGGACGATATCTATACCCACCCTCCATCTGCTCGAACACCCACACAGACAAGAGCAGCATCAGTATAAGCAGCAGTATCCAGATGAAAGGCAGAACGCCGAATATAGAGGGCCCCTTCTCGCCACCGAGACTGACCAAATCCCAATCCAGATTGAAGAGCTTCAGGAATACGAGACTCATAACTACCCCTCCGGCCACGATAGCCAGCACCAGAGTGACTATAAGGAAGACATTCATCAGCACGAACTGCCACCGCGGACGCGGCTTGATAGCCCCATCTTTGATCTGCTCCATTATGTTTTTACTGATTTCACTCATACTCATACAAATTATTTTTTTCTGCCAATTGTTTAAATGCTTCCTTCGCCCTAGCTATCAGCACTCCCACGGTTCCGAGCGGCTTCTTCAGAATGGTCGAAATCTCATTATAGTCATAATCTTCCAGATATTTCAGCACCAGCACTTCCCGATAGTCGTCGCGCATCAACCCCAAAACATCCCTCACTTTAGCGGAAGTTTCCTTATCACTGACTTTGAGATGCACATTATCGTCACTCGCAAGTATATTGATCAAAGCCATGTTTTCCTGATCCTCCGCGTCCAGACTGAGATGTTTGTTTTTGTGTTTTTTGAGATAATTCAGCGCTTCATTGCGGGCAATACGGTATATCCAGCTGGAGAAAGTGAGACTCTGATTAAACCCGTTGAGATTCTTATATGTTTTGATAAATGTCTCCTGCAGGATATCTTCAGCGGACTGATGATCAAGGCTTGTGAAAGCCATCACATAACGCATCAGCTTGCTTTCATAGCGCTCGATGAGAGCACCAAAACTCTCCGGCTCCAGAAGAGCTTTCCGTACCAGTTCCAGATCAATCTTATTGTTTTGCTGGCCGGCTTTATCAGCCTGCTCCTCCACCAGATCCGCCATCAGATTGTTTAGTTTACATAGGTATATACAATCACTTCTCACAAATTATTACAAAGAATAAGCCGAATTCTCTGCACAAGGCCAACCAATAAATTTGCAATGCCTTCCCCTTATGCTAAAATCACCACGCATCCGCCCATTAATAAGCCGCAGTAGCTCAGTTGATAGAGCGCATCCATGGTGAGACTCCGTCTCCGCCCTTCGATCAGGAAACTGGTCGTCGAATCCCGAATAACGGTTAAAGACCTAGCCAGGTTCAGACCGTGGCAATCCGCAAAATACGCAGAAGGCCCGAACGACTGACAAGGGTAGCCTCTCCTGCCACGCAGGAAAGCTAAACATACAGTCTATCTCTCTGATAAGCATAAGAAAACAGAGATGTAAGAGAAGGATGAGGTCACGGGTTTGATTCCCGTCTGTGGCTCCAGTATTGTTA
>CAIOIA010000111.1 GCA_903858295.1 uncultured Candidatus Peregrinibacteria bacterium
CAACTGAGCTAATCGCCCTAAGTGCTTTTTTTGGTGGACTCTAGGAGATTCGAACTCCTGACCTCCTCGGTGCAAACGAGGCGCTCTACCAGCTGAGCTAAGAGCCCATCAATTTAAGCCCCGTCATTATAAATATTAAGTGTAAAAATGCAAACTGTTTTTTCATACAATGCAAAATTGGCGCACGTTGCATAAGGAAGCAAGAAATTTGCGACTGGGCCGCACAACAAGTACGGTGAGTAAGCAAATTTTGTAGCTGAGGCCGTATTACGAAGAACCAAAAAAGCACCCACTGTGGGTACTTCTTCTTACTGAAAGTTATTTGTTCCGAATAGCATTCAGAATGTAGTAGAGAAGAAATTATTTTTCATTTAATTGAAAATCGACCTTGCATTAGCACCAAAGTGCTAAGCCAAGACTCCTAGAAAGGAGGTAATCCATCCGCAGGTTCTCCTACGGATACCTTGTTACGACTTAGTCCCAATCAATTGCTTTACCTTAGGCCCCCGTTCGAAAACTAAGGGGACTTTGGGCACTTCAATCTTTCATGACTTGACGGGCGGTGAGTACAAGACCCGGGAACATATTCACCGTGACGTGCTGATTCACGGTTACTAGCGATTCCAGCTTCATGAAGGCGAATTTCAGCCTTCAATCCGAACTAAGAACGGTTTTAGGGATTGGCTTCATATTGCTATGTTGCAGCCCACTGTACCGTCCATTGTAGCACCTGTGTAGCCCAAGACATAAGGGCCATGCTGATTTGACGTCATCCATACCTTCCTCCGATTTAGAACCGGCAGTCTCGTGAGAAAAATACAACTCACGACATGGGTTGCGCTCGTTTACGGACTTAACCGAACACCTCAAGGCACGAGCTGACGACAACCATGCAGCACCTGTCACCGAGTTCCTTGCGGCACAACCACCTTTCGGCAGTCTTCTCGGGATGTCAAGTCTTGGTGAGGTTTTCCGCTTACTGTCGAATTAAACCAGATGCTCCACCGCTTGTGCGGGTCCCCGTCTATTTCTTTGAGTTTTAATCTTGCGATCGTACTACCCAGGCGGATCACTTATCGCGTTAGCTTGGACGCCGAAGGGGTCGAATCCTCAAACATCGAGTGATCATAGTTTAGGGCGTGGACTACCAGGGTATCTAATCCTGTTTGCTCCCCACGCTTTCGTTCTTGAACGTCAGTAATAGCCCAGCAAGCTGCCTTCGCTTTTGGTGTTCCTCTGTATATCTACGGATATTACCCCTACACACAGAATTCCACTTGCCCCTGCTATACTCTATTCTGCCAGTTTAGAAAGCCTTGCTAGTGTTAGGCACTAGGCTTTAACTTCCTACTTAACAGTTCGTCTACGAACTCTTTACGCCCAATAATTCCGGATAACGTTTGCATCCTACGTCTTACCGCGGCTGCTGGCACGTAGTTAGCCGATGCTTATTCTTGAGGTACCTTCATATTTATTCCCTCAAAAAAGAAGTTTACGACCAAAAGGCCTTCATCCTTCACGCTGTGTTGCTTCGTCAGGGTTGCCCCCATTGCGAAAAATTCCTTACTGCTGCCTCCCGTAGGAGTATGGACCGTATCTCAGTTCCATTGTGGCTGATCGTCCTCTCAGACCAGCTACCCGTCATAGCCTTGGTGAGCCATTACCTCACCAACTAGCTGATAGACCGCAGGCACCTCTCAAAGCGCATTGCTGCTTTACCCTTTCGGGACAATCCGGTATTATTCCCTATTTCTAAGGTGTATCCCTGACTTCGAGGCAGTTACCAACGTGTTACTCACCCGTCTGCCGCTCCCTGGACTCTATCACCAATTGATTGGGGACAGGGTCCAGGGCGCTCGACTTGCATGTATTAGGCACACAGCCAACGTTAATCCTGAGCTAGAATCAAACTCTTCGAATAAGAATTTGAGTGTCTGTTCCGAAGAACAGGACAGCTCTATATTTATTAGTTTATTGTTAATTACCGAAGTAATTTCACAAGATTTCTTAACTCTTCTCTACTACATCCTAAATGTTAATGAACGTGGCTTTGCTGACAGATTTGTGAGACTCTTAAACTATAGTGATTTAAACCGTCTCCCTCTGGAAGCGTTGGCATATTATATAAAGAGGTTTTTAATGTCAAGAAAATAATCATGTTTTTTTACTATTTCTTTTGATAAGCGAAAAATGCTATAATTAAGCCATAAAATTACAACATAAACATCGACCATGTTACAAAGAATGCAAAGTCACACCTCAAATTCCACCGCCAGCAGTTCCGCCAGCCCTATCCGAAACGACATATTAATTCCTACAGTCATAGAGAAGACCCATGCCGGAGAACGGGCGTACGATATATACTCCCGCCTTCTGAAAGACCGAATCATCATTCTGGGCTCAGGAGTAAATGATTCAGTAGCCAACAATATCATCGCCCAGCTCCTATTCCTACAATCTGAAGATCCGAAGAAAGATATCACTATGTATATACAGTCACCTGGAGGGCATGTGACAGCAGGTCTGGCAATCTACGACACCATGCAATTGATAAAGCCAGACGTATCCACCGTCTGCATGGGTATATGCGCCTCTATGGGAGCTATACTTCTAGCCGGAGGTGCGAAAGGCAAAAGATTCTGCCTGCCACACGGAGAAGTAATGATTCATCAGCCACTAGGAGGGACAGAGGGACAGGCTTCTGACATATTACTCCATGCCAATCACATAGTGAAGACAAGAGATACTCTGAATAAAATACTAGCCAAGCACACAGGACAAAATATCAAAACCATAGAGAAAGATACCGATCGCGACAACTTCATGAGCGCGGAAGAAGCGGTAAAATACGGTCTAGTCGACAAAGTTATCAGCTAAAGCTAGTTATCACTATCCGTAGTGGGAACATCAATTATATTAAAATCCCTGTCATAAACATTCACTTTATACGGGGATTTTTCTTTAATCGACTTAATTTCCTGCCAATTAGGATTGAGGCCACAGATAAAATTGAAATTAAGGACCTGATCACTGATCTGAGTAACTTCTGCATTATTTTCCAAAGAAACAAAGAAAACCAAGTCAAAAGTCTCTCGTCTCAGAAAATCAAAATCTACATATACTCTGGGAACCATCCTAAGAATATGCGGTTGATAGCCATATTTTAATTTATTCCATAGCATACCGATACTCCTATTGCCGAGACCTCTCATATTATATTCCTTACCTCTTCCCATATACTTGCATCCGGAAGCCACAGCAATATCATAATAAATCTTCTCACAAACAGTATCGAAACCTTCTTTCACTGTTTTCGTCCTTGTGACAGCACGATAATCAGTAGAAATTTTATGTTGGAGCTTACTTATAAGCCTCCCCCCCTGAAACTCACCTTCCCTATTATATATAGAAATCAGATAAAGATCTCCCGACTTATGCTTCTGTAAATAATCACTTCTCAAAAACAAATCGTAACCGTTTGATGCATTGAATTTTCTATAAAAATCATAAAACCTCTGAAACCCCTCTCGGCTCAACGGATTCTCTACTTCATACAGGATTCCATTACGTCCTGACTGAGCAATAGCCTGTCTGACAATCTTCTTACGTTTATCAGAAATAGAATTACTATCCAACAGGCTTGGAGCTTCCACTTGTTTGCGCCACATTATATATACCGGCACCAGAAATTCAGTTTTACTGACAATAGGCTTATGTGATTGAATATTAATAGTCGACACATCTGATGCAGACTGAGCAAACTTCCTCATCAAATCATCGGACACAGCCTTAGTCTGAGTGGAATTAGAAAAATCCAGATTGATATCATCAGGGATAAACATTCAAAAACAAACATTTGTACTATTACCATCAAATAGTCTATTATCCAGAAAAATAAA
>CAIOIA010000112.1 GCA_903858295.1 uncultured Candidatus Peregrinibacteria bacterium
GAGCCACTCCCAGAGAAAGCTGCGTTCGGGAGCTTAAATAAGCCACGAAAAAATCACAAAAACGACTGTGGCCTGATTGTGCAGTGCTTTACTTCTGTTTGGGTTCGCGCATGCCGGGTGACTGGAGTGCTTTGACTAAGTTGGTTTCGTCATTTTTGCAATTTTTTAATGGCTTATTTAAGCCCCTCACTCCGAATTTCTCTGAGAGTGGCTCCCCAGCCTTTGAACTGCTTGTTTGCGTATAGAGTAGGAAGTCGCCCCCTATTTCTCGAATTGGTAGCGGATGCCGGGCTCTAGTGTGGTTTTCTGTTTTTTCTGTATTGTCGGGGACTTGTCGGCTTGTGTGACTGTGGAAGCGGTGATGTCTGCTGCTGGAATTGTCTCTGGCTTAGCTGTGATAAGTGGTGTGGTGATTGTTGTGGCTGTCTGCTGAGAAGAGTTGGAGATATTATTTTTCTCCAGATTCAAGCGCTTGGACTGGTACTCTTTCAGCCTGGCGATGATTTGATCTCCGGAATTTTCGAAATTTGCATCTTTGATTTTGAAACCTGCTGCCTTCGCATGCCCGCCCCCGCCCCAGAATGCGGCTAGTTCACTGGCATCTACACTCTCTGACATAGTGCGTATGCTGCCGGATAGAAGACCGTCTTTCTCCTTCAGCAGAAGAATTATGTCCGTATCAGGCGCGTTCGACATCAGCTCATCTATGATTGAACCGCTTTCTTCGGATTTACTTCCCGTATCAAGCAAATCTTTGCGAGTGATGACGGACCATAGGAAACGATAATCTTTCTCGATGCGGATATTCGTCAGTACGCGGCCCCAGAGACGCAGTGTGGAAAGTTGCTTCGTCTTATAGACATGCTGAATAATTTCCTGCTGCTTCGCTCCCCTTCTGATCAGCTTCGCCGAATTGGCGAATGATTTCGGAGTGGTGTTGGAATGCTGGAAAGAGCCGGTGTCTGTGATAATTCCGGAAAGTAATAGAGTGGAAATATCTTCGTCTATGATGTCTTTGGTATATTTCTCTTCCATGGCTTCGATTACTCCGAGTACCAGTTCTGTCGTGGAAGAGCTCATCACATCGACATAATTCAGCCTGCCGAATTGCTCGTTTGACGGGTGATGATCGATATTTATCACAGGAATTTCTGAAAATAATTGAACATTGTCTTCATAGAAACGTCCAAGCTGCTGAGTCGCTGCAGTATCGACAGTAATTATCAAATCATATCTATTCGGGCCGTGACTGAAGCTGATGTTGTCGGCGGAGAAGCGGCCTTTCTGAGCTGTCAAAATGATATTGATTTTGTGCTCCACGAGCTCACTCTGTATGGCAGCCAGTTCTGCATTTTCCGTATTCACGGTGACGATGAAATCCGGAGTGGGTAGAAGTTCATTGCTGATAGTATTTACCATCGGAAGAAACTGAAACACATCCGGTACCGGATCAGCGCACACCACTGTGGAATGTTTGCCTATTTTGCGCAGAGCTAGATACATAGCGATGGCAGACCCCAGCGAATCTCCATCCGGAGGACTGGATGGCATAATCAGAATGCTATTCGCATTCTCGATCAAATTCAGGATTTGCTGTTCTATGTTTTTCATTAATTATTAGACTGGTTTGGGTTTATCTGAACCTCTATATAACCGCAATGACAATCCTTATATTGTATAATATTTTACAGATTTAGTCAAAGTATTCTGAATAGTTTGTATTCCTTGTGCCAGCTGATGCATGGCTTGTGTCAGCCATTAACTCCAGAAGAATTCTTTAATGCTTTGCTTCCAGGATTTCATAGGCAAATCCTTGGCTGTATATGCCGGCTGGGCAGAAGTGTCAGCGACTGTTTGTCTAGGTTCTACTGTGCTCGCTGGAGCCTGCGCCGTCTTGACTTCAGCTTTCGGGCCGAAACCAAACCAGGATTTAATTCTATTGATGGTGCGTGGGAAGATGACCGGCTCTGATGACTTGGAAGATGGGGCGACTGATGCGTGATGATTTTCTACAGGTGCATTAGCTGGCTTGGATTCTGCCTTCGGCTTAGGAGCTTCTTCTGAACGAAGTTTGCGTGATTTCTCGGCGTCCTCGACATGCTTTCTTCCTCGTAATATTTGAGGAGTTGCGGCCGGGGCATCACTTAAGTTTACTCTGTTTAATATGACATTTACAGGTACGGATTTGCCCACCTGAGGCGCGTTTGTGGTGCCAGTACCCGTCTGTTCCACGATTTCGACTACCTGTAGAAGTGCGCGATTGAATTCATTATACGGATTTGCTGTAGGTGAGCACCATGCGCTGTGCACAAAAGCGATACCACTTCTCTCGTCGACAGTTTTCAGCGTCTTGCCTTTCTCAGCTATTCGGCTACATGTAGCTGCTTTTACTGTCTGGAAATCACGATATTTGATGACTTTGGCCGGATCGCGCTCAGCCTGCATTTCCTGACCTACCTTTAGTAATACTTTATAGAAATTAGGTGCGCCCTCTGAGACTTTCTTCAGAGCAGGATTGCGGTCAGGAGAGATGTCCGGAGCATAACCCACAACATCTGAGTCTGTAAGATATTTCTCATGAAGCTGAATAGCATCGAAGAATTTATCCACTCCATTTCCTTTGTCCGCTTCAGTCCACACCTTCGTATTGCGGAATACCGCCAAGGCTCTCTTCTGATTCTGGAAAAACTTGCGTACGTGGCCATTATCCTGCTTCTGAGACAAAGCGGTTTCTACTATTTTCTCCGCTATACCGATACGCATATCCAATTCACTTTCTTTCCCATTGAAAACCAAGTTTCCGGTTCTCTGTACATCACCGTATCTGGCCGGATCCTGCTCATAACGTATGGAAGTCTGAGAAGTGAAATCTTTGATCATGGAAATCAGACCAGTGGCAGGGCGTAGACTATCCAGATAGCTTTTGAATTTGGCGCTACTCGTGTCGGCTTTGTATATGCCTCTTTCGTATCGTGTAGCATCTTGTAATTGATCTGGAGTGTATACTTTCGGATTTGCTGTGGCCGTAGGGGCGACACTCGGAGAAGTCAAAGCATCAGCTCGAGGAGCTGGAGGAGCTAC
>CAIOIA010000113.1 GCA_903858295.1 uncultured Candidatus Peregrinibacteria bacterium
ACTCGAATTTTTTCATCAACCTGACAAATCAGTCATCCATGATGCCAAGCGTACTTTGGTCGCTTTGGGAGCTTTGACTGCGGAAGGAGAAGTTACGAAAATCGGCAAACGTATAAGTAAGATGCCGGTTGCTGTTCAGTACGGAAGAATGCTTCTGGAGGCGGAGAGATACGGTGTAGTAGAGCAGGTAGCTACTATCGCGGCCTGTCTGGAGGCGGGTGAGATTCGCGCAAAGGATGGTGGTTGGAGAAAGCTCACTCAAGAGGAAAAGTCTGATTTACTGGCCGTTCTGGATGTTTATGAAGCTGGTCAACGTGTGAGAGGCGGCCAGGGCCAATCGAAAGGTGATGCCTTACGCACTATGGGTATATTTGCCAAGGATTATTTCAGAGCATCGGAAATTCGTAGCAAGCTTCTAGATGCTGTTCGTAGTGAACTTCATGCACAACCACAAAAGAATTTACCGGAAGCTGAGAGACGCCAGTCTATTTTGCGCTCTATCGTAGCCGGTATGGTAGATCATCTATATAATAATCAATATGGGGTGTTTCGCAATGGAGGCGTTGAGGGCCGTGAATTGGCACGTGAAAGCGTGTGTGCCGGATCATCGCCTGAATGGATTACTGGCCTACCCAAAGATATTCAAATTCAGGATCGACGAGGTCGACTTGTGACACTGAAATTGATTACTATGGCAAGCGCTGTAGATCTGAAAATGCTGGAAGAAGCTGCTCCTCATCTGGTCCTGCATAAGACCGGATTAACGCCATCGTATTCACCAGAGAAGGACTGTGTGGTTTCTACGACAGAAGTTAATTTTAATGGACGCAAAGTACGTCAGGAAATTGTAGAAGACAGGCGTCACCAAGACGCCGCGGAAGTTTTCGCAACATGGGTTTCTTCTGGTTATAATTACACAAGAACAGCTCTTTCAGAAGTTATACAAAGAAATTTGGAGAATGAGAGTCGAGCAAAAGATTTGAATGATCGCAACGGAGCGCTTCTTTTCAAGATATATTCTTCTCAGGAAAAATTGGATTTTTATAGACAGGCACTTCAGGGCGCCAGTTGCATCTCAGAAATCCTTAGTCAGGAAAAGTTATTATTTCCACCTCACGATGAGGAAATAGTTGCTCTCGTCCTCACCGAAAATCCAGACTATGTCGAAGTGTGTGGAGAACAAATTAAAGTAATATACGAGAAAGATATGGCCCCATCTGTTTCGCTAGATATCAAATGGTTGGAACAGAACAGATGGCGCAATCTTCCTGACAATGGAGTGATGCTTCCAGGCGGGAAGCAAGTCATAATCAATATCAAGATCGGTTATTATGATCACATCAGCAATGCTGACGTGCGTATTCTGAAAGAGCAGATTCGTAATCACATAAATAATAGACAATGGGAAGATTGGAGTGATAAGCCACAAATATCATTGCCAGATCTATCCATCACACCTGTCACAATTCCTGAAATAATTAGTGCACAATATGGTACATGTACAGTCGACGGGACTCCACTTGTGGCGTATGGAGTCACTGTTGTAAATAACTATAAATACTATTCATCAGAGCCTGATTTCGTCAGTCAATGGTTTCGAAGTAGGACGGATGCTCAGCGGGCCAGGGGGGCAGCCGTAGCAAGACTAGCGGAAATACAGCAGGAGTTATTGGGGAAAGTGGAATATGAGAAACTGCACCAACAGGCCTCAGCCATCAAAGAAAAAGCCTATGAATTGTATCATTCTAAGGTTTCGTCAGATGAGGAGCTTGAAGATCTAAGAGGCAAACTCTATTATTTGGGGATGTATTCACTTCCGTCAACTTTGGCTGAATTGAAGGTGTGGATTCCAGAAGCCGAAATTGCAATCAGATTATTTGAGGACAAAGCCTCAGAAGTAAGCCGGCAGCAGCAAATAGAGGAGGAGCGTCAACGCATTGCCTCTGAGGCTCGAGAAGCTCTTGATGTGGAAATTCAGGAGAAATATCAGATAACAGGACAAATGTTCCAGATAGCTCAGGCTTTCGCTGATCACTGTGCTGCGGTTTGTGGCTCGACTCGAAATGCGCTCAGTCTGGTACAGAACGAATATAATGCTCCATACGGTCGAGGTCGTCGTCAGTCAGCTCTTCAGGATTATTTCGGGATGGGGATAATCCCGGAACAGGTTAGAAAGGTTTTCGAATTCAGCAAAGCTTCTGACCTTGATTATGTCCTGAGAGTCACAGTTCAAATTCTTGAAGAGAAATCAACCACTGTCCGGTCTGGCGTCCATGCACAGCGCAGTACTCCTTCAGTGAGTCCGACAAAAGTCACAGCCACTCCTATTGCTGCGCAAGAACCAGTATCAACTGATACTGTCACCGAATCAGCGTCTCCGGTTGTACCACTCAAAGGGAAGTTAAATCTATCTGGCTTATTCGGTGGCTCAGCCAAATTGAAGAAGTAGTTTGAATACGCCTTGCCAAACCGATAAAAAGTATTATACTCCCACCTTAATAACTTTTTATCGTTACACTATGTCATCTCAAGCTCTCACAAATTCCAAGCTGACAAACAGCGTCTGGCTGCCGATAATCGCGACTTTTGGACTACTGGTCCCAGCTGTGACTTTCGCCCAGACAGGTGGGAATCCCGGAATTCAGTCCACGAGTCTCCCATTTCTAAGACAAGCTTCAGAAGGTCCATTCGTGACCACGACTGACTATCTTACTACTGATCCTACTGCCATCGGTGGGGGACTTACAAGCCAGGCCAATCACTGCCGTTTCCGCGATATCAGCGGAGACAAAGCGGAGAAGGCTATAAACTACCTATATGATCACGATGTCGCTGGTGGTCGCCAGCCTTGCATGTTCCAGCCGAATTATGCAGCTACTAGAGGAGAAGCTGCCACCATGGCCGTCCGTGCCATCGCCGCAACTATT
Source organism: uncultured Candidatus Peregrinibacteria bacterium (assembly GCA_903858295.1). Taxonomy (GTDB): domain Bacteria; phylum Patescibacteriota; class Gracilibacteria; order UBA1369; family UBA1369; genus CAIOIA01. Next base: position 2,928 of record CAIOIA010000113.1, read on the forward strand.
CCTACAGACATAACATCAAACCCCTTCCCGGATGAAGACAAGACTGCATGGCACGCCCGATATGTATCTACAGCGAAAACTCACGGCATCGTGAGCGGCTACCCGGATGGTTACTATCGTGCCGACAAGCCGGTAAATAAGGTGGAAGCAATGAAAATTATCACACGCGCATTCGATGCGGATTTCACTACCATCGATCTCCAGAAAATCAGTCAGTACTCTGATCTGGAATTAAATCAGTGGTATATCCGATATGTCGACGCAGCGCTTGACCAGGGCTTAATCGAGAACACTGCCACCGACCCGAAACTCCCGAAATATTTCTACCCGGCTTCCTACATCACCCGCTCAGAATTAGCCGAGATGATATACAAAATGATGCTCCGCAAATCGGCCTAGGCTGAGCAGGATCGGATAAAGTCATTATAATATTGGCATTCCATCACTTTACACTTTGCGCTATTCGCTATGCGCTTCCTTAACTATATTTGCCAACAAACAGACAGACAAGGTACAATCAGCAAGAAATTCATAAACAAAAATATGAAAAAAATAATACTCTTGCTGACTGTATTACTACAGGCGCTTTTCTTGATCCCTATCAGTGAGGCTTCCACTCCTACACCAGCACCAGCCACTCCACCATCGACCCCACAAATTTTCACAGATGTCTCTCAGACTCATCCGAACTATGTAGCCATCAAATATCTCAAAGACAAAGGCATCTTAGGCGGTTACGTGGACGGATCTTTCAAGCC
>CAIOIA010000114.1 GCA_903858295.1 uncultured Candidatus Peregrinibacteria bacterium
CTTTTCGAAGGGCTGAAAATTTCCTGTCTCCTGGATTCTGAGGCGACCGTCTCCGAGATGGAATCCGGTAAGCCGGAAGTGATTTTGGAAAATATTTATGAATTGTTGAAGGATAGAGTAGAGGAGAAATTGGAAGAAAATTTGAAAGAAGATGAAAAAAATAATGATAGTGAAAATAATGTAGCGAAGACTGTCGTCGAAAGTGCAAATAGATTTGGGAAGTATGAAGCACGAGAGTTGATTCGCAAAGTAAACAGTGCTCTGAATGGACTGACTGCTTATCTGGCCAAGAATAGTCAGAATGAAGATTTGAAGGCTGCTGTATCTGTGCAATTGGCGGTATTGCAGAAAAAACTTAAAGAAATCGACGGGTATTATGACCTGGCTCCTGCTGTGATTCGTATCCATGGCAATCGTACATATCATGCTGAAAATACCAGACACGCAGTGGGAAGTATTCGTTATCTGGTGTCGCAGAAAAGAGGCCTGGACGAATTGATGGCGCGGACTGATATCTCTGTTGACGATAGAAAAGTACTTGAATCGACTAGAAACAGATTGATTTTCCACAAGGAAATGTTGGAGGAATTAGTGTTCTTTTTCGAAACTTTGAGGAGTATGGAATTAGCCGATGAGATCCGACATACTGCCGAATTCAAGGCTGTCTATAATCAATTTGTCGGTAAGATTATATTCAGGTTTAAGAAATTTCCTGCGTACTTGGCTTATAAGGCTGAGGTGGACGCACTTGAGAAAAGCCATATCGTCGTCAAAAGTGATTTGAAAAAAGGTCTCTATGATCAGTTTTTGGCCGATCATGATGGAGTATATGATGCTGTCGAATTTAATACTATGCTGCGTCCGAGGATAAAAGAATTGGACAAAGCGCATGGTGCTAAGTTGAAGGAATTGCGTGGAAAGTTCGAGGAAGGAAATGCTGATAGTATTCAGGTAATAGGTTTGCTCGAGAAATTGTTGAAGTTTGTGCAGCATTCTCAGGAGGGGATGGAGCCTGTGCGGAAACTCAGAAGAGCTGCTATGTCTGAATTAGAATTAGAATTGTCCAAAATTACTTATAGTAATTTGGCGGAAGATGAATATGAGATGGTTCCATCGAAAACTCTTGGAGATGGGCTGAAGGGTTGGGTGTCGGATGATTGTTCTACAGGGATGGCAGATCATGTCCATAATTCCTGTTTTATCAATTATCGTATATATCGGAAAGATGGAAATGAGCGAAACTGGATGGGGAATGTCTATATCTTGGATTCCGTATATCAGGGTGAGCCAGTACTGGTCATGGATGCCATACAGGTCTCGCGTTCCGCTCCCGCTGTCAATTATCGTGAGTTCATGCAGAGGGCGATAGAGGGCATTACCGTGATGGCCCAGAAGCTGAATTATAAATATCTGGTGGCGAATAAATTAAGTAAGAATACTGAAAACTGGTCGATATCAAATAGAGAGCAATTCAAGCAGGTTTATCTCGATCTGTATGCTGGAAATGAACGGTTTCAGGCGAAAGAAGGAGCACTTCATATGATAGATTCGCACGGAAGCGGATTTCAAAGTCTCACTGAAGGTGAGAGAAGATTTGTAATACTCTGGAAGCATCCTGAGATGGAGTTGGTAGTTACTTTTGAAGAATTAGAAAATCAGTTGAAGCCACTGTTGAGTGCGCAGACTATGAAGGATTTGAAGGCATCTTATAAGAAGGCCAGATTTAGTTTTGAAATGGTTTTTCAGACAAGACCTGGACAGGAATATCTGGCTGTGTTGATGCAGGATGAGAAAAAGCTGAATTTATTTGTGAATTTGCTAAATAAATTATGTGACAAGAAATACGTTCATTCAGTATTGATGGATGAGAAGAAATTCGCTGTGATAGCGAGTTTCGCTGAATTTGGAGATGATATCACTCTGGCAGTGATAGATAGGCTTATAGGTGATAATGAATCGAATACCAGATACTTTGCTGCTTTGCTTCAGTTCCGAGAACGTGAATCTGGTACTGAATTTATTAGAGATATATTAATGCATAAGACTTGGGCTGCAGCTTCACTGTTTGAGCCTTTATATATCAAATATAGACAATTCCTGGCTTGGGGATTGCAGAAGGAGTTTATGAGTGGTCTGGATTACCGTGTGGACGAACAAAGTTTAGCCAAGAACGATAGGCTGCTTACTTTCCTCGATCAACGTACTTCTGTGTTTACCGATGTCGAGAGAAAGAGTTTATCTCGAGGTGTGGGAGCTGGTTTGTTTGGTTCTGAGATTGATATTGAGAAATATTTGAAAGCTATGTCTAAATATTATCAATTATTGGAACACAACACGCCCCTGTCTCAGGCCGCGCCTCCTGGTCCTGATAACCTACTTTCGTTAATGAAGGTGGAGTATCATGATAAATTGGATGTGGTTGAAAGTTTGTTTGATTGGCATCTGAATGCAGAGAATTTTATCGGTGGTAGACGAATGCTTCTCATACTTCAGAATAAACTAGTTTCCAGTCCTGCAGATGTAGAGCGATTGATGACAGTGTTGAATAAATTAGATGGATTTGGAGAACACAATGAATATTTGAGTTTTTCCGGTGATCAACTTTTACGCTTACTTGTCCAATATCCTGTGCGGCTTGATGTGCTTGTGGACATTTTTAGAAATTTGTTTGAAAAGGTCGAAGATAATAAGATTCGTCAGAGTAGAGCTCTTTACTGTACTCAGTTTCTAAACGGAGGTGATTTCCTGAAAGCAGATATGATAGTGAAAGCACCGCAGGATTTATTGGAGGCGTATTATTTCTATGTGTTCCATCTGGATGTGACCAAATTGGAGGATGGAGAAAATATAGAATCTCTGGAGAAGAAATTTCTAGCAAATCATTTTGACAAGACTTCTTTGGGTAAATTCTCTGATTTGCGAAATCTGATAATATCTGGAAGGGATTTCTCATTTGTCAGATCCGGATATAGGCATGTGTTGGCTCGTCTGGCGGATACAGAGGCTCTGAGTAAGATGCCTAGAGCCCAGAGAGGAGAAGCTGAGGAAATCAAGAAAGTGAGAGAGGAAAGAGATATCGATGAATTGACAGATGAAGAGAGAGAGAATTTAGGTAAGGAGAGAATAGGTTATTCTGGTATTGAGGATTGGGCCTGCGATCAGAAAAGTATTTATGATTTAGAATTTCATAATTAGAAATTATGCCAGGAATGAGCATGTCAATGGGATTTAGTATGAGTATGTCATTTCAGCAGCGGTTGGAGCTGGCTCAGCGTCTCGTCATGCGCCAAGAATTACGCATGGTGATAGAGCAAAGAATGCAAATGAGCCTGCATGAGCATATGGATCTGGAGGGGGTAGAGGATCCGCTTCGTGTGAGGTATTTCGAATTCTCTGAGAAGAAAGGGAAGATTACGCCATTTGTGGCCAAAATGTTTGATAAGACAATGGTCGATGAATGTTATCTGGAAGCTGCCAATCAGTTGCGTATGAAGGAGCGTGGTCTCGCTGTACCGGAGGTGGTGGGGGTAATGCAGACTGATAATAAGGCTATTCTTGTGTCAGAATTTGTGCGCGATTCTGCTTCTATCGGTACACTGCTGAGCAACCCTGAGGTAGCTTTTAATTTTTATAAAAAGCATATAAATAAGTATATTTCAAATTGGTCTGAACACGATGTGCAAGCTGCTTTGCAAGGTCAGAAAATTCGATCTGCTTATCTGATAGGGAATGAAGTGGGGAAAATGCATGAGGCTGGGATTCTGAAAAAAGATCTTGTGCCTCGTAATTTCCTGGTTACTGTAGGAGCTTCGGGAGATATAGACGAAATGAAAATTTGGCAGACTGGCTTCGGTCAGGTCGAGTTCAAAGAAGTTCTGACCAGGAAGGAGAAGATGGATAATTTGAAACAGCTGGCTGCAGATTTCGATCGTTTCGAAAGTAATCATGGTTTGCAGTGCGAATTCCTGAGAGGATATTTCGGTAAATATTCGCAAGGTATAGAGAGTATTACTGATATTCTCGATGAAGAAAAAGACATCCAGAAGCAGACCGGCGATGATGCTGATATTCGCCGAAAAGTGAAGACTAGATTGAGTGTATTGCTGGGGAATAAAGGATATGTCTCTGCGGCTGAAGATGCTGAGGGGGGGGAGGTTGTTCCAGATCTGAGCCGAGAGATTGAGCAGTATGTATTGAATTGTCCTGAGGAAGAATTGAACTGCCCATATTATGGTGGAAGACGTAATAATAGAGCCGGTCAAGTTGCTTTTCAGAAGGTGGTACAGATGATTCGTGATGTGTTGCAACAACAGAAAA
>CAIOIA010000115.1 GCA_903858295.1 uncultured Candidatus Peregrinibacteria bacterium
GCAAACACTGTAGCTAGGCCAAGGTTTGCGATTGCGCCTGTGAGGGCTAAAATTGCTACGAGCTTTTTGTTTTTCATTTTTTTGTGGTTATGAATTAAAAGCTTCTATTAATACTATATTAGTTATGGCGACTTGTCAAGTGCCGAATAGAGAAAATTGCTAAAATGATGATAATTGCCAGTCCGATCACTAATGATAGCGGTAAGATGAAGAATGAGACCGTCCTTGTGATGGGCTGCAGCGCCTTCAACTTCCCTGTGGCGGGATTGTACTCTGATACCAGGAAAGAAATAGTGGCTTCGTAATTACCGAATAGTGGGGGACTATCCATAGTCACGGTCTTCTCATAACTGTCTCCCTGCAGTATTGTCGGCTTATTAAGGCTGATCTCATATGGCTTCTGTAGTAGCAGGCCTGTGACGCTGAGACTCGCCTCTGTCTTCAGGAATACATTGCCCTGATTGATGAGTCGTATGTGGAAGGTGGGATTGCCTGTGCTCTGATCTACTGTGAATTGGTCTAATGAATAATCTATAGTCTTGCGGCCCGGGATGGATATATATAGTGGCTCGGTCAGGCGGGTGGAGACTTTGATGGCTTTTTTCTCTGCGCCTTCGGCCTGATCCTGGGCTATCTCTGCTACCAGTGCGCCCTGATATGTGCCTGGGGTGACCTGCTCTGGGATATTGATAGTGTAGGGGACTATTATGGACTTCAGTGGGGCTATCTCTACTGTGTCACTATTTAGCTTGAGCCATAAGCCTACCGTCTCCTGCTTGGCCGTGCTCAGCTTGAAGGCCACAGCCCCGTCTGAGCTCTGGGTCGAATCTACCGCATATATCTTGAGTCGTATGGTTTGGTCAGAGTTATTCTTGATAGTCATGATGTCTTCCACAGACTTGGTAGGCTTGATCTCATAGCTGAGATGACCCTGTCCTGAGTCGTTCGATGGGTTTATGGTGAAGTTTATCTGAGGTGGAGCCGCTACCGCCGCTGCTGTCACCGACACGCAGATACCGCTCTGGATTATCAGAAGCAATGCGGATAATATGGGGAAGACTAGTTTTGTTTTGATTTTTCTCACTACTTATATATGCAGATTTTTTCGGAGAAAGTAAATAGGCTTCTGACTGATATGGAGGGAAGCAGCGATGAATACTGGAATGTGCCGCGGGAGGTGGGGCAATTGCTTTATTTCCTGGTGCGTTCTAGTGGAGCTGGTGGAGGTCGCGGGGCTCTGAAGGTACTGGAGATAGGGACTTCTAATGGATATTCAGGGATATGGCTGGCTGAGGCGCTGCGAGTGAGTAGTGGGAGGCTTGTGACCGTGGAGTCGCATAGTGGTAGGTACGAGATGGCTGCGAGGAATTTCTCTTTAGCTGGAGTGAGCGATGTGGTGAGGCAGGTGGCTGGGCATGTGCCGGAGATATTCCCTTCTGTGCCAGAAATAATGGAGGGTGGCTTCGATATGGTATTTATGGATGCTACGAAAGGGCAGCATGGAGAATATTATAGAGTGATTTTCGACTTGCTTAAGCCCGGAGCGCTCGTGGTGGTGGATAATGTGCTCAGTCATGCTGAACAAATGCACGATTTCCTGGAGATGATTAGTCGGGATGAGAGGGTGGTGGGGGAGGTGGTGCGGGTGGGGGATGGGCTGTGGGTCGGCGTGAAATTATAACACTTTGATGGTGACTTGTGCTCTGTATATACCCGGCTTGGTGCCGGCGGGTACTCGGATGGTGAACTGAGGGTTGAGACTGAAAGTGGCTTCTTGGCCATTCAGGGGAGTGATGTTGGCTAGGAGTACGGAATCTTGGTCGTCGGTTGGTGTCTTCTGTGTGCCTACGCGTATCATATTGCCTGTGTTATCCCCTGATATCATCGTGATATCACCAGGGGTGATGGTGATGTTCGATGCTGGGATGGAGTTGCGGCCTGATACAGAGACCAGATCTGTCACGCTGAGATATGTGTTCCAATCGTTGGTCTTGTTCTGGACGAATATGATTTGGCCCAGATTTTGTCTGATGGTTTTCTGATCTGTGAATGAGAAATCCTGTGTGGCGAAGCGGACTTTCTGATCCGGTACGAATATGAAGTTTAGTTCTTGGCTGGCTGTGACATCAGCAATTGTCGCCGGAGCATCCTGTAATGCGTTTATCAGTAATGGATCTGCTGTCACTGTGGTGGTCAGATTTTCAGAGCTTACCTGCTGAACATAATCAGAATTTAGTACATACTCGCTGAGATTTTCTGAAGAAGCGGGGATGTCTGTAATTATTTCATTTAGTACTTTTACTTCACTCGCGAGCTGCTCTTCTGTAATTTTCTGCTCTTGCTCCTCCTCGATTTCTTTATTGGTTATTTCATCAGTTGAATATTTGTCCGATATCGGAGTTTCCACTTTGATGCTCGTAGGCGCTGAACTGAAGCTGATTTGATGAGCTTTGAAGTTGATGTTTTTCGGTTCTTTGATGGTTTTGCTCAACGAGAAGGTGGTGTCTTCATCCGATAGGTTGTTTTTGTAGGCTATTTTGATTTGCTCTCCTGATTTAGGTGTGACCACCAGATCAAGAGTGTCTATGTCAGACTCGGTGCTGTTGTGGAAGAATAGAGTGTTTCGGTCTCCGTTTATCGTGAATTGGTCTTTAGTTTTTTGTTTTTGAGTCTTGCTGAAGTCTATTATCGCATTTTCGAATTTTACGCTGCCCTGCCAATCAGTGCGTAAGTTCTTCGGTAAATTGTGTTTAGAGAGGTTTCCCCACTTGATAGTCGTGATGTAGCTCTGCTTGCTATCTCCGAATATATCTACTTTGAGGTAATTGTTTGGGAAATTACTGAAGTTGAACGTGACTATCACGGCGGTGATGAGTACAAATCCGAAAGTGAGGGTCTTTTCAGCTTCGAGAAGCCGGAGTTTAGAGATGTGGTGTCTGAATAGTTGGGCGAAGGCTGACTTTCTCTTTCTGAATAAGAGTGCGATTATTGCTACAATGATCAGTAGAGCTGAAACTGCTATGGTGTGTGGCGGAGTAAAAAGCTGTGTGCCTAGATTTGTGGTTTTTTCTTCGTGGCTGAGGAGGTTGTGACTGATTGCCGCCTGATATATGCCAAGCTGAGGTTTAATTGTTGAGATGTTTAGCGATTGTCTCTCGGAAGGTCTTAGATATATATAATTGTCCTGCGAAGAGATTGTCTGATTGCTCTGATCCAGTATCTTCAATGTGAACGAGCCTTTTAGATCTGTGTTCCCGTCATTGGATAGTTCGGCTGAGTACGTCAATTTATTGTCGTTTTGGGAGGTTTTTTCTTCATGTATGCCTAGTGAAGGAGCTGTCTTTCCTTTTATGTCGGCGTATATCCTTAAGCCTTTCTCAAGAGTGAGGTTGTTGTCGCTAGTTGTCAGGATTTTCTGGCTAACCATGATGGCTCCTGTGTGCGTCCCGATGCCGGTGTTTTCCGGTGGCTGAATGTTTACTGATAGGATTTTTGACTCTCCGGAAGCGAGGTCTAGCTCTTGGGTGGGCAAGGCGATCCATGTGGAAATATCTCTGGATATTTGATTTTTCTCGTTTGC
>CAIOIA010000116.1 GCA_903858295.1 uncultured Candidatus Peregrinibacteria bacterium
ACTGAGCGTATATCAGCGCCATTTTTCAGAAGTTCAGTCGCGAAACTGTGTCTCAATTTGTGTGGAGTGACTTTCTTCACCAGCCCAGCCATTGCAGCATATTTCCTGACCAATACTTGCACCATGGTAGGAGAAATTCTTTTCCTCTCACTGAGGCTATATCCAGCGCCTGCTTTCCCTCTCCCGTGATTTATGAATACGGGCTTGAGATCATCTTTGCGCGCAGTCAGATATCTCTGTATCGCCTCAGCCGCATCTCGGGAGAGGAAGACTATGCGATATTTCCCGCCCTTGCCTATCACCCTGAACTCACAGGTTTCCAGATTTATCCCATCGCGATTAAGCCCTACTAATTCACTTATACGCAGCCCGGTCGAGTAGAGAGTTCTCAGAATTGCGTAATCTCGCAAACCAGTGATTCCTGAAGTATCGATTACAGCGAAGAGTCTCTCCAATTCTTCCCTCTCGAGGAAATCCACAGTCCGTCCGGGAAGTTTCCCAAGCTCTATCTTATCGGGAGCGAGAGAGGCTATATCCTGCTTGACCAGATACTTGAGAAAAGCCCGCAGCGCTATCACATGATATGCCTGAGTTTTCACTGATAGCAGAGGTTTGTCAGAATCATCACGAAGTCTGTTTAGATATATGCGATACTTGTCCACCAGATCCAGAGTTACTTCGGTCACAAGCAAATCAGCGCCTGCAAATGCAGCAAATCTCCCCAGATAATGCCGATAATTCTCCAGAGTTTTGAGTGATTGATTCTTGTTCACTTCAGAATACTCCAGAAACTTCTGCACAGCACGGCTTATGGTCATGCCTCCACCCCCATCTTTATTGGATATTGAGCCCAAGGTTTTGTTTTATATCGGCTCAAGCTTACAGTAAATTTGAAACTTTTTCAAAAAAGTCTATAATCCAGATGCTTTAAACCCCACAAGAATGCTCTGCCCCAAATGCAAACACGATGATACGCGCGTTCTAGACTCCAGGGATACGAATGAACAAAGGGAAATACGCCGCCGTCGCGCCTGTAACCGCTGCAATTTTCGCTTCACTACTTTCGAGCGTACTGAGTTCACGAACTTCCTGGTAATCAAGAAAGACATGTCCCGCGAACCATACAATCGGGAGAAGCTCGAGACCGGCATCTGGAAGGCCTGCGAGAAGCGTCCAATCACAGTGGAACAAATCTCAGGTCTACTCGACCACCTCGAAGAGAAATGGGCCAATCAGGGGCGGGAAATCACAAGTCAAACCATCGGAGAAGACATTATGCATGGCCTTCGAGATATAGACGAAGTAGCCTATATCAGATTCGCGAGCGTATATAAGCAATTCCAGGACATAGCCACTTTCAAGAGAGAATTACAGAAATTGCTGGAATAATACGGGCTTTCTCAGGCTCTTATCCTGCTGACTTTAGCTGGGAGTCTTTCAGTCGTAGGAATACTTTCATATATATCCAGATCTCTGTTTCTTATCATCGCCTCAAACAAATCATCATTACAGGCGACTGCGCGTCTACGTGTAGCCTGGAGAATATGCCTTACATCTGGATTGAATTCATCTAATCGATATTCCAGATCTTCTCTGTCATAGACGAAGACTAGACGGTAATCTTGAATACTGGCTCTTTTTTTACATCCTTCTACAAGACATGACCTGGCAGGCATACTCTTCGTCACGTCGCATACCAGATAATCCCCAGAGACTAATTCGATGTAACTATCTCCAGCCCTTCTCATAGCAATTCCTATATCATTTCTGACTTCTTCTCCGATATCGAAATTAGTCACTCCTGTGATATCACCGGCACTTTCAATCATTATCACGCTATCTCTTCTTGTCGTAGCATAATTGAATACATCTCCAAGCCCTCTTCTCTTATTTCTTCCAATTTTATTCATAAATTCGTTGAATTAGACTCCTAGAATTTACAAACATATTTCCTCTTTGTCAACCAGAGTTGATGTGTTATAATAACATAATATAAATACAAAACAATGCCATCAAAACACAAAATATATTTCCGCTCGACAGCAGTAGTCACCATAATTCTATGTCTAGCCATGTCCACTCCCGCCTCTGCCAAAGTGCGATATTTGGCTTCCCTGGTGAATAAACCTGTCAACATATATACATCCATAGTGAAGAAAATTCAGTCAGTCTGCGCAGTCACTCCTGTCGAGGCTCCGATATATTCAGCACAGCTTGTCTCTACTGCCGCTCCAGACCGTGTAGCATCCAATCAGCTTTTCGAAGTGAAAATCCGCTATCGCAACACCGGCAATCAGCCATGGTTTGGCACTGACAGTATCTGTCCAGGACAGTCGACGACATATCTCGGCACAGCTAGACAGCAGGACAGGACAAGCGTCATGCACGCACCGGCGATTTTCGGCGATACGAAGTGGCTGAGCGGCAATCGCATCCGCATGATCAATTCCAGAGTAAATCCGGGCGAAATCGCAGAATTCAGCTTCATCGGTCACGCTCCAGTGCAGGAAGGCATCTACCGTGAATATTTCGCGCCGGTGACAGAGGGGAAAGCATGGATGAATGGGCCTTCCGACGCTTCGTTTGATCTGAAGGTGGGGGAGATAGTGGAAGACGAAAACATCCTACAATTCACCAGAGGACTTGATCAGTCAGTAAACCTGCAGGATCCATCTTTCTATGGGGCGAAGAAGATAGAAGTAGACCTGTCTAGACAGGAGATGACACTCAGCATAGGCGACATGCCAATCAAGCTTTTCCGCGTCTCTTCGGGCGCGCCTGCTCATCCTACTCCGACAGGAGATTACAAAATCCAGTTCAAGCAGACTGTACGTGTAGCAGGATCATATCCGCATTATATTATGCCGTTATTCATGCAGTTCCGTAAGGGCGGATTCGGCATTCATGCATTACCGAGTCTAGCCAACGATCACGGAGTATTCTGGACAGAAGCCTATAATCACATAGGTTCACCGCGCAGCCACGGCTGTATCAGACTTCTTCCGGACGACGCCGACTTCACATTCAAATTCGCCGATGTAGGCACAGAGATGAAGGTGAAGTTCTAAATTCAGCTTTCCATTTATTTTGAGAAAATCTATACTGGCTTCACTTTAACGAAGCCGTATAATGCCATCCGAAAGCGACAAACACGACATGCTGACACATCTGAACGACATGCAGCGTCAGGTAGTCCTGCAGAACGCAGGCCCTATCCTGGTTCTGGCTGGAGCCGGATCCGGCAAGACCAGCGCTCTCACTACTCGGGTAGCATATCTCATCAAGCACGAAGGCGTTGCGCCGTGGAATGTACTGGCTGTGACTTTCACGAACAAAGCCGCCAATGAGATGAAAGAGCGAATTATGCGCTTACTGGGCCAGCATTCTCAGGGTAGCGCTATGCCAAATGTCGGTACTTTTCACTCCATCTGTGTCAGGATTCTCCGCCAACATATACACGCTCTGGGCTACGATAGAAGCTTCGTGATATATGACACTGCGGATCAGCAGATTCTCATGAAGCAGGTATTGGAAGATTTGCTAATTGATCCGAAGCAATACAATCCGAAAGCAATTCTGAATTTCGTATCGGGAGCCAAGAATGAGCTTCTCACTCCGGAAGAATACGGTAAATATGCCTCCAATCATTTCACAGAGAAAGTTGCTTCCTGTTATCGCCGTTATCAGCAGAAGATTCAGAAGAATAACGCCCTCGATTTCGACGATATCATCATGAAAACAGTCGAATTATTTCGCACGCGTCCGGAAATTCTCGATCATTATCAGGAGCAATTCCGATATATCTCGGTGGACGAGTATCAGGATACCAATTACGCGCAATACACTCTGACCAATATGCTGGCCGCCAAATACCGAAATCTCTGCGTCATCGGTGATTCTGATCAGTCTATATACTCTTTCCGTGGGGCAAATATTCAGAATATCCTCAACTTCGAGAAAGATTATCCGGAGGCGCAGGTCGTGTATCTCGAGCAGAATTATCGCTCAACTCAGATAATTCTCGATGCCGCGCATCACGTGATAGTGAAAAACACTCAGCGTAAGGACAAGAAGCTCTGGACTGAGCGCCTCGAAGGCGAGAAGATCACACTCAAAACTCTGAATAACGAACGCGAAGAGGGCGACTACATAGCCAAAACCATCATCGGGAAGCTGCGCAAAGCACCGGAAAATTCCCAGGGCGAGAAAGATTATCGAAATTTCGTAGTGCTCTACCGCACGAACGCCCAGTCGCGTGTACTGGAGGAATCATTCCTTAGAAACGGCATCCCTTACAAGATTATAGGAGGCATCAAATTCTATGAGCGCAAGGAAATCAAGGATATGGTTTCCTATCTGCGAGTACTGCAGAATCCGAATGACTCTATCAGCATGCTTCGTATCATCAACAATCCTCCGCGCAAAATCGGCCAGAAGACCATAGAGACAATTCAGCAGTATTCTGTGGCGCAGGATATTAGCTTCTGGCAGGCTATTTCTCAGATTGACCGGATAGAGTCTATCCGTGACAGCAAATCTAAGGCAATTGAAGATTTCGTCGCGTTGATTCATCAATTGCAGAAAATCAATCGTGAATTTACGGCATCTGGAGTAATTAAGCATGTTCTTGATTTCAGCGGCTACAAGCGCTTCATAGATGATGGCACCGCAGAAGGAGAATCCAGACTGCAGAATATTTACGAATTGATTTCCGTATCGGCCAAATACGATAATCTGGAAGCAGGAGAATCTCTAAATATTTTTCTGGAAGAAATTTCACTCATTGCCGATGTCGATAAGCTGGATGAACAGGACAATGCGGTAACGCTGATGACAGTACATTCAGCCAAAGGGCTGGAATTTCCTACAGTCTTCTTGGCTGGCCTCGAGGATGGAATTTTCCCGCATTCCCGCTCTCTGCTTGAGAGGCAGGAGCTGGAGGAAGAGCGCCGTCTGATGTATGTGGCGGTCACGCGCGCCAAAGATAAATTATACCTTTTGCACACCAGAAGCCGCATGCTTTACGGCCAATCACAGGCCAATCCACCTTCACAATTCATCAAAGATATCCCCGAAACTGTGATAGAGCGGGACGAAAGTCGAGACCACTCATCGAATTCGAATTACCTGGGCCGCAGCAGTTACGCCAGCCAGTATAGCGGTGGGGACAGCCAATACGGCTCATACTCCGACACCAGCGGTTCGCGCCGTATCCCCGCTGAGACAGCCGACAACGTTTTCCACGAACCTACCGCCCAGGAAAACACGGAAGCCCCAGTCGTCTTCTCCGACGAATACGACACACCGACCATTAGCACCACTCGAGATTCTCGTCACCCTGGAGATTTCTCCGCCGATAGCTTCGGCGACGCCGCACCGGAACTCCGCGAGGGTGATCGCGTCTCCCACGACACTTTCGGCGAAGGCACGGTCACATCTCTAAAGGGCGGCGTCGCCGTCATCCGCTTCGACTCCATCCGCTACGGGACGAAGAAGCTAGCCCTATCCATAGCCCCGCTGAGGAAAATTTGATAGGCACGACAAAAGCCTTCGGTTAGAAGAGGTCATCTTCACTTCTGTAGACAAAGGCTTCAATATTTCGAAGTCAATGTTTTTCGTTCTATAAGAAATCGTGAATATTTCCCGCCCGGCCAAGCTTTTTGCCTAATTTATCCGCTCACACAAGCCACCTCTGTTTCCACGACCTTTCATCTCGACAACATTTCGCTTTTCACTAAGCGCTTTGCCTTTTTCGCTCCTCCCCCTACAACTTATCCGCCCTCTGCGCCTTATCTTCCCTCTCTCTGCGCTCGGCATCGAATTTCTCGTCTTTGATTTTGTAATAATGCTTGATGCTGCGCTCTGTGCCGTACGCGATGTCGCACATCATCTCAGCCTTTTTCGATTCATCTTTCTTTGATTTCTCTTTCAGACAATTTTCGATCGGATATTTGAAGATGAAATTCGTCGGCTTATAGTCCACTATCTGCTCGCAGCTTTTGCAGTAATAGACGAGTCCTTCCGGTATCGGAGTATTGTCAGGTGGTTGACTATTGGCTGCCACACGCGAAGAACGGCTGGCGTGTCCGGCACGCGATCCTCCCCTGGATCCATATCTTGATCCACCGCTTCGCCCGGCTGGACGAGGCGTGACTGGCCTGCCTGAAGCTGGTCGGGGTCCACCGGGCCCCTTCCTTCTGAAATTATTTTCTCCAGGTTTTTTGAAATTGTTTGGCATTTCTTATTTATAAATCCATTCTGTACATCTGCGTCTTCTTCTGTGTCGTCGGCTGTCCTACTGCGGCCTCTGCAGCCACAGGTTTTCTCACGGCTCCGCTACTTGCAGCACCACCTCCCATAGCACCAGTCTTCCCGAAATTAGCCGAGAAAGCATTTTCATTCACACCTTTCTCTCTCTCTCTTCTGCGTTGATCTGGAGTGAGTGTGTCCTTCAGCATCATTTTCTTCAGAGTTTCATAAGCCTTGGTTCTCTCATAATCCGTCTTCTCTCTTATCCCTCCCCCGCTGTATGCAGGAGCAGTCTCTACCACCACAGGATTCTCTTGTATGATCTCCGCAGCAGCTGGAGATGAAGCAGCGTGAGCTGGCACAGGAGCAGTAGCCGTAGCATACATGACGGCAGGCAATTCGACAGGCACGGCGCCGCGTGGCTCTACCGATTCTTCCACTTGTTCAATATCAAATTTCTTACGGAAAGCCAGATACCCGCCTACACAAATCATCACAGTGGAGACCATAGCAAGCATAACCCCGATTTCAGATCTTTTGCTGAGTATATTTAGCCCAAATTGCGGATTGAAATATATGGCATTCACGATTATCAGCAGATACATCGCCGAGAAGCCGAATATCATCTGTAATTTCCCCAGACCCACTTCAGTGAATTTTCGGGTAAAGCCCAGCTTCACATTCTTCGCAAGTGTCAGACAGATATTCAGCACAGCCACCAGCATCAGATTCCATCCGATGAAATTCAGTGGCCCGCTCAGCCCGGTATAGACGTCCCCACTACGAAATACATCAGTGTCGCTGTACCAGTTCAGGAAAAGGCTGAGAATCAGAAGTGTAGAGCCTATCAGCTGCATTTTCGTAGTCAGCTCAAGCCTTCCGAAGCCGCGTAAACCATTCATGATTTTTATTTGTTTCATCGTCGTGACAAAAAAGCTTTTATCAAGTAACATCTGCGTATCTGAAATTTACAAGATTAATCAAATTAGAACAATATGAAAATCGCCATTGATATCAGAGATGCTGACGGTCAGCGGACTGGTAAGGGCTTCTTCAGCTTTGGATTGGTTAGCAATATTTTGGCTCAGGACAGAGAGAATCAGTACGTCCTGTATTCCGACAAAATCCATAATCCATTCGCGGAAATTATGGAAGGACGCGAGAATATCGAATTTATCTCATTGCCTCAGACTGGACTCAAGTGGCATCTGGCTGCACTGAAATCTCTTAAATCTATACGCCCTGATATGTATTTCGCGCCTACCAGCTTCATAATCCCCGCTTTCGCCCCGAAATGGCTTAAGACGGTCATTGTGGTGCACGATCTGGTAGCATTTCTATTCCCTCGCAATCATTCCCAGAAGGCGGTTTTCATCGAGCGCCTGACTCTTCAGAGAGCCCTTCATCGTGCGGCGAAAGTCTTCGTGGTATCCGAGAATACTCAGAACGATTTGATAAGACTTTTCCGTTATCCTCTATCACGCACAGTAGAAGTCCCTCCAGCCCTGAACGACCTCTATCGCACAGAGATTGACGAGAAAGCAGCCGAGAAAGTTCGCACGAAATTCTCTCTCCCCGCCAAATTCATACTCGCAGTCGGCACTCTCGAGCCCCGCAAAAACTTCGCGAACCTTATCAAGAGTTTCGTGATGATCAAGCGCAAATATCCGGATTACAAGCTGGTCATCGTCGGCAAGAAAGGCTGGAAACACCACGAAATCGACCGCGCGATCAGACTCTATCAGCTCAAGTCGGATGTGATATTCCCAGGCTACATGAAGGATGAAGAGCTGCATCTTACATACAGCATGGCGGAAGTTTTCGTATTCCCTTCCTTGTATGAAGGATTTGGCATTCCTCCGCTGGAGGCGATGGCCTCAGGATGCCCGGTAGTAGCCTCAAATGTAGCTTCAATTCCGGAAGTGGTGGGAGATGCGGGACTGCTGATAGATCCGAAGAACGCCGTCAAGATATCCGACGCCATAGTCAGTCTGATAGAGGACACTCAGGTAAGAAATATGCTCCTGGAGCGGGGGATCCAGCGAGTGAAGCAATTCTCATGGGCAAATTCCGCCTCAATCGCAATCGAAGCTTTTAATTCACTCAAATAGGGGAAATTCAAAAAGGGAAAGATGTCAGATGTATCTGGAAATAATAGAAAAGCACTTGTCCGACAAACCCTGCGGCAAGGGGCACGGTAAGATTATCATCCAATTTGCCAGTCCATAATTCGACCAGGCTTGCCGTCAACGCCATCGGCAGAAATATTATCATCTGATCCGGCATCAGCAGCCATCCCACCCCCAGATTTACTATCAGCCCTGCCAGAAACCCCTCCAAAGTTTTCTTCTTATGTATGCGTGTCTTGCCGTATCTGGTCCCCACCAGTGCTGCTGCCAGATCCCCGAACACAGTGAGCAGTAGAGCCAGTATGGCTACGGGATAATCGAAAGCCGCGAAGCAGATGATAGTCGCGGCCACGAAGAATATATTACTTGCCACCCCGTCCCGCTCCTTACGGCGCAGTATATCCACCACCATCGGCAACCGCAATTTATATTCGATGCGTATGTATTCGATTTCCAGAAGTATCACGAGCAGAGCTGTAAGCGCCAGAATAGCCGGTTTGGTACCGTATAGCCTTGCGATAAGGGTATAGGCCAGCAGTACAGGCAATTCGAGCAGATGTACGCATTTACGCAGTATTTCTTTCCGTATACTCGGGATGCCAGGGGAGCTGCCCGGGGAAATACTGCGCGAATTTACTTTCTCTTCAGTCATTATTTATTCTGTTACTTCGAATTTCTGTCCCGCAGTACGTCCGAATACTTCAGGGAAATAAGTTTCCTGTGCCATAGCAGGCAAGTCAGCGAACTCTCCCACAGAAGTAGCGCGCACATAATAATCTATCTCATATACGCCCTTCGGCAGATAGTCTGCGAAGTACATCACGCGATCATCACGCACCTCCGAGTGAAAGAAATACCAGTTATTTGTCCCACAATATTGATCATATCTTTCTCCACAAGTTCTAGCACTCTGTAAATTCTGTTCACTATTGTTCAGGTTGAAATCAATTCCTTCCAGTCCGGCAGGCAGGAAGTCCTCCACCATCACATAATTTCTGTCTTCAGGCACTATCACGGTCATCTTGGCGTGTAGATTCTGTCCGACTTTTACTGAAGTCAGAGGCCTTTCCAGCTTGGTATCATCCTGCGCGAAATATTCCTGATTTATCTCTATGCCCTGATTTTCGGCTCTCTGTTGAGATAGCGGTAGATAATATTCCATATTCATATCGACATACATTTTGCCATTTCCGGTTTTCTGGGAAGCCACTTCATTATCGAGATTATTTCCAAGCAGATCTTTCAGAGATATATCCACTTTGGCAGTCTCGAAGAGATTGGTCGAAGTATAATTCTTATTCAGCACTTCTTCGCCCGCGACAGTGATTATGCCGTTATAGGCAGGGGACAGCTCTTTGGAGCTTTCCAGATATTCTATCAGAGCCAGCAGACTTACAGCAGTTTCCTGGGTAGTGGAGAAATGCCCGCCTTTTCTTTCCTTCAGCAGAGCTTGTAATATTTTCGGAATCAGAGGATTTGCTGGGGCAATTCTATTCAACGCTTTCATCACGACGGCCGTAGTTCTGGTATTGCTATCAAACAGTCTATAATCAGGCGCTGACTCCTCGAAAGTCACTCCACGAGGGGACTGTATGGCTGCATTTTCCAATTCTTTCACAAGAGTATCGATGACATCCTTGGTTGCATTTGCAGACTTGGCAGAAGTCACATTCTTCTCAGCCATAGCAAGATATGCTTTGGATATCAGAGTGAGTTCTTTCCTGAATTCGAAGAGATTATTGTTGAGACCGCTATCTCCCTGGCCGATCTCGCTGAGCACATAGAGTATATAAGCGCGATTGTTTGCATTATAGGAGATATAGACATTGTCAGCACCCTTCAGTGGATTAGTTTTGATGAATTCCAGCAAGTAATTCACAGCTCTCTCCTTAACGCCCTTATCCACGCTGTATCCGGCTTTCATCGCCTGATTCATAGTCTCTACCACATAAGCGGTCAGATAAGCATTGGACTCGGATTCCACCCATAGACCGAAGCTTCCATTGTACTGCTGATTACGGTAAATCTGTCCAAGTCCCGACTCCACATTTTTCTTCAGTTGAGCGGTATCTATGGATTTCGTATCGAATTTCCCTGTATCCACTAATTTCTTCAGGGCCAGATTAGGCAGTATGCTGCTCGCCAATTGCTCTGTACATCCATAAGGGTAAGATATCAGATAATCAAGTCCCTGATTTATCGTGCCGGCCAGAGTAGGGCTTACGGTTATTTCCAATTTTCCTTTCGAAGTGTCGATACCGGCAGGGAGCCAGACCTGATCAATGTTTTTCAAATCATCATTTATGACTTTGCTCGTAGCCACGAAGCTAGGGAAAGTCGCTTCCTTCACAGGCAAATTCTGACTCACATCGTCACCCTTCCCATCAGTATTCGATACAGCAATGAAATCCAATTTCGCCACGCCACTATCCCCAGCACTCAGCCCCCCCGCAGCCTCCCCGCTTTGCGCTTTGCGCTTTTCACTTTGCGCTATCTCTATCTTCCACCCCACTTTCTCAGATCTACCAGCTTTGATCATCACAGACTTATCCGCAGAGTCCTTCAGCACCACGCCCTCAGCCTCCAGAGTCACCTTCATATCCTCATCCTTATCTGTATAATTCTGCACTATGGCGGACACAGTCATCTGATCGCCGGATACCATGAATCTAGGTAGCACAGGACGCACCATGATATCTTTATTGGCCAGGAAAGAATATTTACCGCTTCCCACGAGGGCTTTCTCGCCGTGAGTATCATCACTGATTCCTATGGCCATTGCCTGCCATGTGGTCAGATTATCTGGCAATTTGAAGGACACAGTCGCAGTGCCTTGCGCGTCAGTATTCAGATCAGCCTTGAAGAAAGCAGTGTCTTTGAAATCCCCACGTTTGGCCATAGCCCCGCCACCTCCGCCCTTCATACCGGCTTCCACCTGCACATTCACGCGCGATATGGCTTTGGTCAGAGTATGAGCGAAATTCACTCCGAGAAGTCTCTGTCTATAGAATACATTTAGCAGATCAGCAGTCACGCTTTCGGTGAGACTGAGGACGCTCTCATCTACCACGCCGAGTGATAATTCGGCAGCCACTGGTTTACCCGCATAATCACTGGCTTTGACTGTGAGTTTGACTTCATCTCCTGGATTGTATCGGGTCTTATCGCTAGTGATCTCGACATTCAATTTCTTGCTTTCAGTATTTACGGGAAGTGTAGCGTAGCCTACTTTGAATGAAGCCACTTGTCTCTCATCAGTAGCTCCGTCGGCTGGTTTCACCAGTCCTGCATCATAATTGCTTCCCTTCACTATCACCACAGAGACAAACACATTCGGCAGGAATTTCTCGGTAATCGGCACTTCGAAAGTCTGAGAATTGGAGTCAAGTCTTATCACTTTCGAGTCGAGAACTTTGTCTTTCTCGTAAGTCACGAGAGCATTTACGCCTTTGTATGGAGACTTGATCAGCACTTTGGCAGTGTCTCCGACTTTGTATTCCATCTTATCTGTCACCAATTCTATCTTGTCATTATTCTCGCTGCCCCAGTTGATATAATCTCCGGAACTGGCGTAGACAGTGGTAGAACTCTTCACGGTATTTCCTATTCCATCAGCCGCTGACACTTCTACCTTATAAGAGCCTCCATCTTTGATATTGAATTCCAGCTGACCGAGCCCATCATCTCCTGTTCTCAGAGATTTCTTCTCTACCTGCTTATCGTCATAATTGTTTTCATAATAATATCCGCCATCCACATTCTTGCGTTTGACGGTATTCCACTCACGTTTATAGAGCACAGCATCTACCGCTTGTCCGGACTAAATCTTCCCGTCTGTACCGACGCTCAGCACATCGAACTTAGCCGTCTGATCGGTAGTGACTATATAATCCTGGCCTCGCAGACCGAGATACAGCGACCCTCGATGTACAGGGAAGCTTACGCGATTGGCCACACTCTGATTATTGGCATCGCTCACTGTCGCTTCCAGCGTATATATCTGACTCATTTTCTTATCGCCGATTTGCAGCGGGAGGTCCACAGTGGCCACTCCATTGGCATCAGTTTTCGCTGTACCCTGAGAGACAATCTCGCTGCCTCCGGTACATCCCCAGTAGCAGAATACACCTTCCTCCGCGAAGCTGAACCAGCTTCCAGCCAGTTTCGAAGCCAGTTCTTCAGGAAGTATGAAATAATAATCCGCACTCTTTACAGTCCAGTTGACTGTAGCATTCGGTAGAGGCGCACCGAAGAAATATCCGGCTTCCACCTTTACCTTGGCCTTTTCTCC
>CAIOIA010000117.1 GCA_903858295.1 uncultured Candidatus Peregrinibacteria bacterium
ACTCCTTCGCTCCAGCTGGTATGCGCCATAGTGAGATCATCGTCCTTTTCTCCGAACACCAGGTAGTCTACAGCATATCCCTGATTGTTCGCCACCTTAGACATATCCAGCCTCGCCACTCCATCAAATCCTGTTTCAGCACTAGCAGCAGTCACACCATCGCCACCCACGGCTCTGACTTTCATACCCGCCACAGGCTTGCCATTTTGCATATCAGTAGCCCAGACCATGATTTCGCGGCTGCTTTGCTTCACAGCCAGAGTGGATTTGCTGACAGCGAAGAGTATTCTTTCAAGCCTCTTTCCATCAAGGCAATGACTGGAGCCACCGCAATTCTGCCCAACAATCGAGGGATTGTAAATCTCCATATAATAATATCCAGGAGCGACCTTCTCCCCGAACATCTTGTCCAGATCGAGAGCGGTATGACCTCTTTCATTCTTGGCCAATTTGATCGGCAGTATGCCTCGCTTATCCAGCTGATCAGCTGGTAGCAATATATTCTGATAATTCACATAACCATTGGCGTAGAAACTTCTGAATTGTTCTTCACTTAATTTCTTCAGAGCCACTTCCGCATTATCGAGATTTACTGATTTGACGTAGAAGAGAGTCGGCTTGGATCCGTCCACCACGCTGATATCAGTGCCGGATTCCAGCAGGAGGAAGGGCTTATAATCAGGAGTATGGAAGCTCATTTCCATAGGCTGATTCAGTACATTCCCGAAGATGTCGCGTATACCAGGCGCGATAGTAATCTTATAATCAGTGGCAGGTAGATATTCATACCCGATATTGATTCCGGTGCTGGAGTAGGAAGTGATAGAGAGAGGGATATCCTTTCCTTCGCTGTCTTTCGCCATCGGTGTCATAGTCACTTTGCCTCTCAGACTACGCAGATCGACTGTATTATTAAATATGAAAATCGGATAAGCCAATTCACTCATGGCCGTGTCGAAAGAGTTTTGCGACTCCAGCTTCAGATCGCCGTAGACATGGAAATCGAAATTCACATCCATGGTGGAAGGTAGATCGCCTTCCACGCTCTTCAGGCCTTGTCTGACCTGTAAATTATAATTTCCATCGCCGGCAAGAGCGCCGCCAGGCACAATCACCAGACTCTTCTCCAATTCCTCGCGGCTTGGTATTTCTACAGCCGGCACAGTAGACACGCCTGCGGCCTCAGGAGCCACGGCTATCTCATCCACCTGATTCATATCGATTCGAGCGGCAGATTGTGCTTGCTCTGCTTTCCAGTCTTCCGCATTGAAATAATTTACAGAATATCCGATTTCGCTGAGTTTCCCGTCAGCGTCTTTTTGCTGCAATTTAATCATCTCTCTCGCGCTGCCCAGGTCAATTTTCTGATTGAAGCTGACTTTCAGATGGCTGTTCCTGGAATAATCTGAATTATTTCCTCCGTCTGTAGAAATCATGGATATGGCTTCCGGTCTGCCTGTCTCAAATGCAGACGTAAACTCTTTCTCAGTAGCCCCTCCATCCAGAGACTTCGTACCCACGGGCACTTTTACAGTATATAGAGTAGCCGCCTTCAGCCCATTATTCGGCTCGTACTGAAGCGCAGAAGTCCCAAGCCATTTCCAATGTCCGGCGACCTGAGGGGTGATTTCCACAGAAGGGAAATTCGCTTCTCCGCCTTCCAGCGTGGAGAATCCGGTCATCTGTCTGTCGAACATTATAGTAATCTTCTCTCCATTTGGCTGTCCTGTCGATTTATCATTTGGAGTCATCAGCAGCACTTCAGGAGCTTTTATGATTTTGTAGAATTCACTGTAATCGCTCTCCATTGGCTTCTGGAGGAGACTTTTGGCGTCTCGGCCTATAGTCACTTTATAGGTGTCGCCGATCTTGAAAGGCGCATCAGGCGTATAATTCATAGTATTTCCATTCCAGCTGAATTTACCAGGCAGAGCCGGATCCACGGAGAAAGCTTTCTCTACCGAGCTGTTATTCATCAATTGGCTGAAAGTGACCTTGATAGGCGCGTTCAGCGAGATGGCCCTGATATTGTTTTTCAATATATATCCATGGACTGTAGGAGCAGGGATGAGTGGATAAGCCACCACTCCACCTATCACCACTATCACCAGCGCACACATAGCCACAGCCAATCCTTTCATGCGGAAATCAGTCCAGAGGCTGAATTTCTTCTCCACTTTCTCGCTTTTCTGTTTTTCCATGGATTTATGTGCGGTTAATAATTTGTTTTTCAAAGTGACCTGGAAGGCCTGATCTGCACTACCTGGTTCATTCGCAAGTATGGCGTCATGAAGCTCCGCGATTGGCTCGCTCTTTTTCAGAGAGTTTAATTCCTCATTCAATTGCCTGATTTTTTTAGGGGATTCAAACATCGGCTAATATAAGTTATTTAATTCGGGTTTCATCCTTCTAAGCACTCGAAATAAAATAATGCCCACATTTTGTTCACTCAGATCCAGAGCCACAGCGATTTCTCTATTAGTCAGACCGGAGAAGAATTTCATCTGTACTATCGACAATTCTCTCTCGGGCAGCTTATCCATAACTTCCTTCACTATATCTTTCAATTCAGTTTCCCTGGCCTGCTGCAGAGGAGAACTATCCGGCTTTTCATCCTTAATTTCTATACTTTCGTCGAGACTGACGCTTACGGACCTACCCCCCTTCGCATAGTGATCAAACATCACATTGCGCGCCACGGCGAATAGCCAAGCCCCGAAAGGAAGTCCTTTGTCCTGATATTTCGATAAGTTCAGCAAAACTTTCATGAATATGTCGCTTACGATATCTTCAGCCGTCATCCGATCTCCCACTTTGGCCATCACGAAGGCATATACCTTCTGGAAATAGAAATCATACAGCTTACCGAAGGCTTCAGTATCAGTTTTCGCCTGCTCCACCAGTTTTGGGTCTATTTGCTCTGTCATTTTTACGGTCGTGTATTCACAGCTACTGACTAAATCATGTTCTATATTTATATGACAATCAGGACCTGGAAGCAAGCAATCCGCCTATCCATAATGCATACACCTATTACAACCCCACTCAATATGAAAGTATTACAAAAATCCACAATATATTGCACATATCGACGGTCTAGCCAGCTACTCCTAATCTACCCCCAGAATCCCTTACCGCTCTCCTTCGCCAATTCCTGATAAAGCTGCTTCTCTTTCTTCGATAATTTAGTCGGGATAGCGACGGCAATCTTCACGAAATGGTCTGCCTTCTCATCTGAATGCAGCTTCCTTACTCCATATCCCTTCAATTTGAATACTTTCCCCGGCTGAGTACCTGCCGGTATTTTCAGAGTCACTTCTCCATGCAGAGTCTTTACCTTGATTTCAGATCCGAGTATGGCCTGAAGAGCATTTATCTCGGCGTTTGAATGCACGTCGAAGTGATTTCTGACGAATTCCTTATGCGCCGCCACTCTGATATGCACATACAGATCCCCAGCCGGCCCTCCATTCACGCCCGCGTCTCCCTTCCCGCTTAGTCTCACGACAGATTCATTGTCCACTCCAGCCGGAATTTTCACTTTGATGTTTTCTGACTGCTTCTCGCCGGATCGCCCCGGGCGGGTGACCATCAGCTCTTTCTCCACGCCGAAAGCCGCTTCCTCGAAAGTCACTCGCAATTCGAATTCCAGATTTCTGCCTTTACGCGGAGCATTGGTGCGCCCTCCGAAGCCTGTAAAAAATGCCTCAAATATATCCGAAAATCCCTGTGAGTCCCCGAAATTAGATTGAAATCCACTGAAGTCAAATCCAGCCCCATTGAATCCCGCCCCGCCTCCATAACTACCGCCTCCGTAACCTCCGGCACCACCAGTAGCGGATTCTCCGAATTGATCATACATAGTCTTCTTCTGCGGATCACTCAGGGTTTCATAGGCTTTGTTGATTTCCTTGAATTTCTCTTCCGCGGCTTTGTCGCCTTTGTGCTTGTCTGGATGCCATTCCATGGCTTGCTTGCGATAAGCTTTCTTCACATCAGCCTCGCCCGCGCCCTTCTGAATCCCCAATATCTCGTAATAGTCTTTAGCCATTGT
The DNA here is from genome assembly GCA_903858295.1 of uncultured Candidatus Peregrinibacteria bacterium. Taxonomy (GTDB): domain Bacteria; phylum Patescibacteriota; class Gracilibacteria; order UBA1369; family UBA1369; genus CAIOIA01. The sequence goes on from CAIOIA010000117.1 coordinate 4,055, forward strand.
ATAATAAATTATTCTGGCACTTAATTTAGCAGATTGCTAACTCCAAGTAAAACATTTTCCAAATCATATTGTCAAATTCACAGCACTAATATAAATTCTCTCTGCAGACCTGCAGCCATAGCTCAGTTGGTAGAGCGTCTCGTTGACGTCGAGAAGGTCAGAGGTTCGAATCCTCTTGGCTGCACCATGTATATCATGTCGTATGGTCCCATCGTCTAGCGGCCAGGACGTCGCCTTCTCAAGGCGAAAACAGGGGTTCGATTCCCCTTGGGACTACCATCAGGCAGTTTGTCTGACCATCACAAACTAACACATGTTGAAGCTTGCAGCCGCAGCCGAAGAGCCTCCACTGCTCTCGACGCAATTCCACACAAAACAAAAACACGATTCAGGCATCACCTCTATTTCCCCTCCAAACAGGAAACATTTCCCTGAAGTAGATTTCCAGTTAGTACTTCGCCCTCGCCAGCCCGGCATCTCCTGGGATCAATTCGCGCAAAATGACGGCGTGGTGCAGCCCTATCGGCTGGCTCTGGATGGCTATGTAGAGGGGGCGACGGTCATAGATACGACAAAACTGCTTGGAAATTTCGATCACCACAAAGATTGTGACCGCCTCGGGACAAGGGCCACGGTTGGCCAGGTATGGCTGCAGATCCGTGCCGGGTTTTACAGGATATTCCGCGATAAGTATGGCCCGAAAGTGATAGCGCATATAAATGGCCATGATGAAGATGATGCTTTCTCAACTCTACTTCTTGCTGAGCCAAATCTGATAATAGATGACTGCAAGGGAATTCTGAGAAGACTGGTACACGATTTCGACGAGCTGGATACGACGGCCGGTATGGCTGCGGTGGATCTCACCGATCCGAATTTCCAGAAAATATTCTGGATGACAGAGCCGTACAGGGATTCACGAAATAATCTAGAATTAATTAATAGGAAAGACCCGGCTGAGCATCAGGCCATAATTGACGAAATTCAAAGCCGTATTAAGCATTATCTGAATCATCCGTACAGTTGCCCTCGAGTAGAGGCGGACACAAGCTACGAAGTGATAAGCGATGAAGATGGCTGGGTGATGATAAATGAGATAGGAAATCAGGCGAGGATGGGCGCTCTGGCAGACGGACACACGGCTATAGTATCGCATAGGCATATGGGCTCAGACGCAGAGGGGCGGGATTTACATCGCTATGTGTTTGCTTTGACTTC
>CAIOIA010000118.1 GCA_903858295.1 uncultured Candidatus Peregrinibacteria bacterium
ACACCAAGCCAAATAATGAGTACAGCCATGAGCCGTGGCAGCGCTATCAAGACAAAATATGTGAAGAGCTCTCAAGCATTAGCCGCCGTGATCACACAGCCGGTTGCTGACTATCATCCATCACTGGTGAATAGCAATAAGACGCCTCCATCAGAAAACACGAAAGCAGCCTGAAATATTTAAATCAACAAAATTTCATGAAAAAACACACCAAAATCGTCTGCACTCTAGGTCCTGCTACTTCGAAGGTAGAAGCAATTGTAAAATTAATTAATGCTGGAATGAATGTAGCCAGACTGAATTTCTCTCACGGTGATTATGACACTCAAGCTGAATTGATTCATAACGTCCGCCAAGCGGCCACCCAGACAGGCCACACCATCGCTATAATGCAGGATTTACAGGGTCCGAAAATCCGTCTCGGCACTCTCCCATCAGACGGCGTACTTATCCGCAAAAACGAAGTATTCATCCTCGACACATCCATTTCAGAATTTCATGCAGGTATATCATCCGGCAAGACCGCATCATTGAAAATTATTCCTGTACAATATCGCGAACTTCACGAAGATGTAAGACGCGGCGATACCATACTCATCGAAGACGGTCTGATAAATCTCACAGTAGTGGGTGTGAAGGGACGCAGCATCAGTGTCCGCGCTACAAATCAATGCACACTGAAAACTCACAAAGGCATCAACGTCCCGACGGCGTCCATCAGTGCCGATCCACTCACACCGAAAGACATACAAGACCTGAAATTCGGACTGAAACACAATGTCGATTTCGTAGCACTATCCTTCGTACGCCAGGCTGAAGACATCCGCAAACTCCGCGCCATCATCAGGAAAGCAGGATCTTCCGCTTTGATTATAGCCAAGATAGAGAGACACGAAGCTTTGAAGAATCTAGAATCCATCATTCAGGAGACAGATGCCATCATGGTTGCGCGTGGCGATCTCGGAGTAGAGACACCGGCTGAAGAAGTACCACTAGCCCAGAAACGCATGGTGAAACTAGCCAACACTTATGCGAAACCGGTGATAGTTGCGACCGAGATGCTTCAATCCATGATACAGAATCCAAGGGCAACAAGAGCAGAAATTAGTGATGTAGCCAATGCGATATTTGATCATACTGATGCCGTAATGCTGTCCAACGAGACTGCAGTAGGCAATTTCCCTGTAGAAGCTGTGAAGACTATGAGTAGAGTCGCTGAGCACGTCGAAAAATTTCAAAATGAACATCAGCTTTATAAAATACTACAAAACGGAAATAACATTCCGGACAACTTGAAGATATGTCACAACGCGAGTTTATTGGCACTGGAAAGCAAAGCGAAATATATCGTAGCCATCACTCAAAGCGGATATACCGCCAACGCTCTATCCAGACAGCGCATTTACACTGAAATCATCGCGATCACTCCGACTCCTATGGTAAAGCGACAATTACAATTGTCCTGGGGGCTAAACGATGTCTTCGTCAGTAAACTTACAGATCTGAATAAAATCAAGCATCTATTAATTCAGCAAAAGAAAGTCCGAAAGGGAGACAAAATAGTTCTGGTCTACAATGCATCAAGCGAAAACCGCTCTATATCATTGCAAATAATTTAGTCCAGGTACTATACTCGCGGAGTACATAAAGCCACTTCATATTGATAATTCTAGGCATTGATCCAGGATTTGCCACCACTGGCTTCGGCATCATCGAGACTGATGGTTATGATTTTCGTATTCTGGATTGCGGGGCTATCATCACACTTCCGACTCATTCACTAAGCGAAAGGATCAGACAGACAGTCGAAGATTTACTTTCACTCATAGATACATATCATCCTGACAAAGTAGCCATAGAGGAAATATTTTTCAGCAAGAATGTCACAACGGCCCTCAAAGTAGCCGAAAGCAGAGGTGCTATCATCTATGCTTTAGCACTTAGAAAAATACAAACTACAGAATACAAACCGAATCAGGTCAAGATAAACATATGCGGATATGGCTCTGCACCTAAAATTCAGGTACAAAAAATGGTACAAATACTTCTGAATTTAGTAGAATTACCCAAACCGGATGATGCCGCTGACGCACTGGCCATCGCCATCTGCCACGCAAATCATCTCAAAAACCAAAACCTCACACAATAATGCTAAAAATAATTTTCAAGTCACTGCTACTGGCTATCGCAGCCGGCATCACGCTCTGCGTTCTATACATATTCGATTTACCGCCATTTCAGAAAATCGCCGCACCGTCCGCTCAGACCAACTCCAGCAATAATTCCAATATCACAGACGCACAGAAGACCGCCGCAGAGACACAAACTCTCCCAACAAACTTACAGGACAACAAAGTCGCAGTTAGCAAAAGTTATGAAGAGATGACTGCCCGTGCTCTACTGCTTGAACAAAATAATTTTCCAATTCTAGCCATAGCACAGTACCAGGAGGCTCTCCACAAGACACCGGACAATCTGGCTCCACTTCTGCAAATCGGAAAAATATATCTACGTACAGGCGACAGCGTCAAAGCGGAGTCTACATTTCGAGATCTGCTGACGAAAGAACCGAACAACACTGAAGCTTCAATCTATCTCGGCAAAAGTCTGATAGCGGAGCGCAAGATTACTGACGCGAAAGACGTATTCCAGAAAATCAACGTAAATTCTCCCACAGTCAAATACTATCAGGGAATTATTTCCGCTTACTTCGGAGAAGATGACAAGGCCAAGGATTTACTAAACCAAGCTGTAGCTCTGGGAGGAGCTGAAGATATCACGAAAAAAGCCAAAAACTTTCTCGCTGCATATGATGAATACAAATTTAACTCAGACTCCCCTACTGTTCATCTGAAAGTTCTTCTAGCTCGTAGCTTCAACCAAAGCGGAGAATATCAGATGGCAATACCTCTGCTCTTCGAAGTCACCAAGCAGAAACTGGATTATCGGGATGCCTGGGTATTACTGGGCTATGCCTACCTGCAGACCGAGAAATATTCAGACTCTGTCGAGGCGCTGGAAAGAGCGAAAGTTCTGGATCCGCAGAACCCTGACGCGCTCTTCTATCTGGGACTGGCATATTATAGTATGAATAATTACCAGAAATCAGCGGAAAATCTCAATCTAGCCAAACAATATGATTTCCAGCCGGCCATACTCGTCGATCAGAAATTAGCTGAAGTATATCTGCAATTACAGGATTATCCGAAATCCGCCTCCAGCTATGAACAGGTACTTGCACTAAATTCTCAGGATGTAAATTATTATATCAAGCCAATCTGGATATATCTGGAGAAGACACACCAACCGGACAAAGCTTTGCATCTAGCCGAGAAAGCGGCTGCAGATCATCCAGGTACTGCGATGGGAAACAATCTACTCGGCTGGACACTCATCTACAACAATGATTTGGTCAAAGCTGAATCCCATCTGAAAGTGGCCATGGCCCTGGATCCGAAACTCGACGCAACTTATCTAAATCTCGGACTACTATTCGAACGACAGGACAAACCAGACCAAGCTCTGGTTTTTTATAAGAAAGCTCATACTCTAGGCCAAGGAGACGGGGTCGCAGCGTCAGCCGCTGACAGATATAATCGCCTCATCGCGAAAATCAACAACAAATCTCTAGAAGCTAACACTCTAAATCAGTGATAGAAAATTTATTCATAATGGTAATAATCTTTGTAATAGGTTCCGCATTTGGAAGCTTTCTGAGTGTGGCTATAGGGCGCACACTGAAGGGGAAAAAAGGAATTTTCCTCGGCAAATCCGAATGCCCCAAATGTCGTCACCATCTCGCTACACTTGACCTGATTCCAATTATCAGCTGGGTATTTCGCAGAGGCCGATGCGCTTATTGTCACAAAGCAATTTCTATAGAATATCCGACGCTCGAATTGCTCTCTGGCCTGCTTTTCATATCAAATTACACATCACTACTCACGACTACAGGCAATTTCGACCTAGCCGAACCACCGACAAACACTGTCGTCTTCTGGATCAAAATGGCCTATCTCTGCCTGATTTCAGTGAGTTTACTCAGCATCTGCTTCAGCGATTTGAAGACGAAGACAATACCAAACATTTTTCTCACTATCTGGATAATTCTCTGTGTCCCAGCTTTCCTCGCAGGCCCCGCCAGCCTCGCCAGCGCCCTCCCCGACCACCTCATCGCGCTAGCTATCGCCCTGATTTTCTTCGGCAGTCAGTATCTCCTATCCCGAGGCCGCTGGCTCGGCTCCGGCGATATATTCATCGCCGCCGGTATGGGCCTTCTTCTCGGCTGGCAGAAGCTGGTTCTGGCTATAGTTCTTAGCTATTTCGTCGGCGCCATCATCGGAATAATTTTATTACTCACCCGCAGGCAGAAAGCCGGATCTGCCATCGCTTTCGGACCTTTCCTGGTAATGGGGACGCTTATCAGTCTATACTTCGGCAACCAGATTATCAGCTGGTACTTGAGCACATTAATTATCTAAGCATGAAAACAGTAATTCTCGCGGGCGGCACCGGGACAAGACTCTGGCCGATGAGCCGTCAGCATAAACCGAAACAATTTCAGGATTTGATAGGCGAAGAAAGCATGCTGATCAAGACCATCCGACGTCTCAAATTCCAAAAACCTTCGGACATCTTCGTCTCCACAAACAGCGAATATCAGGACATAGTCCTGGAACAAACTGCCGGACTAATTCCTCGTGAGAATATCATTATCGAGCCTGCCCTGCGCGACACAGCGCCATGTATCGGCCTCATAGCTCAGACACTCGCGCACAGAGATCCCGATTGCGTCATGGCCGTGATCTATGCCGATCATTTGATACAGGACACAGAAGAGCTGGAGCAGAAACTTAAAATTGCAGAACAGCTGGCGCTCCAGGAAAACACACTCAATATCATAGAGGTGAAAGCCATGTATCCAAATGTAAATCTCGGATACGTGAAGATAGGCGAACAAATCAAAAAAATCAGAGGCGTACCCATTCACAGCTTCGAAAAATTCGTGGAAAAGCCGGATCTGCCCACAGCCAGAAAATTCCTCAGATCAAATAATTATCTCTGGAACACAGGTCTCTTCGTGTGGAAAGTCTCCACCATTCTAGACAAATTCCGTAAATTCCAGCCCGAGACTTACTCAATCCTCCAGAAAATCTCCAAA
>CAIOIA010000119.1 GCA_903858295.1 uncultured Candidatus Peregrinibacteria bacterium
AATACAGAGAAGCGTGTGCCTGACATTTTGGCTGCGCGGTCGAGGTCTAGAATTCCTAGTCTGGTAGCCAGTTCTACGTGGTCTATCGGTTTGGCGATTTCAGGGACAATGCCCCATTTCTTCATCTCGATATTGTCGTGTTCGTCTTTGCCGGCTGGGACAGAATCGTGAGGAATGTTCGGGACTGTAAATAAAATTGAATTTAATTCGTTGGTAAGTTGAGCGACGGTCGGTTCTAGATATTTGGCTTTTTCTTTCAGAGATTTGCTGTGTTCTACCAGTGCTGGGCGATCTGCTGCGGCTGCTGTCGGAATTTCTTTGGCTAATTTGTTCTGCTCAGCCTGAAGATTTTCCAGCTGTGTCTGCATGTCGCGCTTCTCTTCATCGAGCTTAAGCATAGTGTCGATGAGTGATGGGTCGACTTTCTTCTTGGCTAGAGCTTCTTTGAATTCGGCCGTGTGTTCGCGAAGCAGTTTTATATCGAGCATGATGAAATTGAGAAATTATTTAACGGAGAATTTATAGCGGAAATTTTCGGCGATGTCACCTGATTTGAGTGAATAAAAAATTTAGGTTTATTTTATGTTGGTTTAATCTTTTGTTGTTAATCTGGTCCGGATTTGACCAATTAGCTCATAATAAGGTAAGATGAGTATGGAAATAATAAATTCTTACATGCCTACAAAAATAGCTAAATGCACTGAGAAAGGTCAAATTACTTTGCCTAAACAATGGCGAGATCAGTTCGATACAGATAGTTTTGTGGTTGATTTCGACAATAAACAATTAATAATTAAGCCTTTCCATATGTCCAAAGCCAAAGAAGATCTGATTTTCGATGCTGATCGTGATAATGAAGGAAAGGGAATTCCGATTGATGAAATGATTAAACTGCTCAAAAAGTCTCGCAATGGATGATATACAGAAATATTTTAAGAAGTTGTCTGCACAGGAATATGAAGCGTTGATGCTGGTTTATTTGCAGTTGAAGACGGATCATACTAAAGTCCCTGGTATAGTTAAGATGGTTGGATACAAGAATCTGTATAGAGTTAGAGTTGGCAGGGTCAGATTGATTTTCTCAGTGATAAATAAAGAGGTTGTTATTCTGAGAGTGGCGAATAGAGATGAGAATACATACAGGAATATTTAACTTCTAAACAGAAAACACCCCTTCTTCGCTGAGGCTAGGAAGGGGTGTTTAGAGTGATTCTTGTTTAATCTGCTTTCTTCTCTTCGACTATCTCGCCTTCAGTGATGTTATCGTCTTTTGGTTTCTCCCCGCCTTGGTCTTCTTTCACGCGGACATCATCTGCGCCTGGTGCTTCTCCCGGAGCGCTTGCGCCTGGGGCCTGCTGATACATGCTTGCGCCGAGTTTCTGTATGACTTCGGAGAGTTCGTCTGTGGCTTTCTTGATTTCTTCGGTCTTGGCTTCTTTATTTTCCAGGACTTTTTTCAGTGCGTCGATTTTCTCCTGTACTGGCTTCTTCACTTCGTCGGTGACTTTGTCTCCGGCTTCCTTGATTGTTTTCTCGGATTGGAATATCAAGCCTTCCGCATGGTTACGAGTCTCGATAAATTCTTTTTTCTTCTTGTCTTCTTCTGCGTGAAGTTCAGCTTCTTTCTTCATCTTCTCGATCTCGTCCGATGGGATATTCGAGCTGCCGGTGATGGTGATATGTTGTACTTTGTTTGTGGCTTTGTCGGTGGCTTTCACGTTCAGAATGCCGTTCGCATCGATGTCGAAAGTTACTTCGATCTGAGGCACTCCGCGAGGAGCTGGTGGAAGACCGTCGAGTACGAATTTACCAAGTGATTTGTTGTCATTTGCCATATGTCTCTCTCCCTGAAGTACATGGATTTCTACTGCCGGCTGATTATCGCCGGCTGTGGAGAAAACCTGGGACTTGCTGACTGGGATTGTGGTGTTTCTGTCAATTAATTTGGTGCTGACTCCGCCGAGTGTCTCGATGCCGAGAGAGAGGGGAGTGACATCCAGCAAAATTACATTTTTCACATCGCCCTGTAGTACACCTCCCTGTATGGCAGCACCTAGCGCTACGACTTCATCCGGATTTACTCCACGATGTGGCTCTTTGCCGAAAATTTCTTTCACTTTGGCCTGTACTGCTGGTGAGCGTGTGGCTCCACCTACGAGTACGATTTCGTCGAGATCAGAAGAGTAGATTTTCGCGTCGTCCATCGCCTTCTTGCATGGCTCAGCGCAGCGTTCGATCAGATCGATGACCAGGTCTTCCATCTTCGCGCGGGTGAGTTTCATGTTTAGATGCTTCGGTGTTCCGGAGGAGTCCATAGCGATGAATGGCTCGTTTATCTCTGTCTCATGCTGGGAAGAGAGGGCGCATTTGGCTTTCTCTGATGCACTCTTGATACGCTGCAGAGCTATCGGATCTTTCGATAAATCAAAACCCGTTTCTTTCTTGTATTCGGATATAACCCAATCCATGATTTTGCCGTCGAAGTCATCGCCGCCGAGATGTGT
>CAIOIA010000120.1 GCA_903858295.1 uncultured Candidatus Peregrinibacteria bacterium
AGAAGACGGATACTTTCCAGTTCAAGTTTATCGACGCCACAAGCACTAAATGTTCATGATGAAGAGAATCATATACACAATCGGATTTCTCATGTTCCTCAGCGGACCTCTCGCTCCGCTGACGATGCGTGCTGTGTCTGTAGATACTGTGACCGATGCCATGAAGTCAGGGATATCGAAAGTCACGGATAGAATTGATAATGCTCTACACGGGAAAGGAAGCGAAGGGCTGGACTGGGGCAAAAGCATAGGCATGACTGATCCGAAGAAAGCCGGACAGGATATGTATCTCATCATATATAAGAGTACTCAGGGAGATACTCTGAATAATGCCATCCAAGAAACGGCCGCTCAGTACGGACTGCCCGTCGAGAGGATGTCACTGATAATAGGTGGAGATATTTCTCCGATACTCGAGAGAAGTCCTCTGCTGAATATAAATGACGCGATGAGAATATATAATCAGATGATCGCGACTTACAATGACAGGAAAGACTCACTAATGCTCGAAGCTACGCTGAAAGCCAAAGTTGAGCCAAATGAAATGTTTGCGGATGGTGATACCAGTAATTCCGGGTTCGATCTGATAGATGATTTGAATAATATGGAAATAGTACTATTCAACAAGAAAGAGCCGGTGAGTTTCGGAGGGACTTATGGTGGAGATGATGAGGAGAAGGCTGCGGCTGCAGAACCAGTCGGAGCTGCGAGTTCTCCAGTGAATACTGGGAATCTACCAGTAGATCTCGCTTCTGATGGAGGAGCGGGGCAAGCTGACAAGGCCGGTGGATCTCTCCCTGCTGCAGGAGACCAGCCAGTGCAGAAATCCCCTTTCGACAGTGTGAAAGAAAATAAAAGCAAAACTTTTGTCGGAAGCATGAATCCAAGCCAGTGTTTCTCAGGAGATAATATCGATAATGCACTGGACGATTTCGCCGAAGCAGCAGCGACTAACACCAAATTGAAATTTCCTGCGCCGAAGAAAGCTGCGAGTGCGGCAGATGGAATTAGCGCGAGTGCGGCTTCTGATGCGGGCGATATCGCTGACCTCGGATTCCCTATAGTCTCGCCACCTGCGTCCTCTGGCGCCACTCCTCTGGCCGCTCCGAAAGGTGATTATTCTGCTCCAGCTCTCTGCGACGAGATAATCTGCATCTCCATAGAATTCATAATGAAGCCAGTGAAGGCGTATTTCAGCAAAACTGACAACTGCATCCAGTGCCATGTACAGTACATCAATGAAGGCATGCAGAAGACTCTCAGCCATAGTCTGATACCGGCCAAAGCATCCGGAAATCTCGTAGAGAGTGGATTATGCAAGAAAGCAGCCGGAACAGCGCTTGGTAAAATTGGCATGAATGTAATCTTCACGACTGTACCAGTCATAACTCCGGCGAAAGATGATTTGGTGACTTTTGGAAATATCAGTGATGAATGGTCTAGCTATGCATCCAAAAATGGAGCGTGGAATTATGGTGAGAAAGAGCGCCGAAGACTGGCTGCCCAGAAGACTTCACAACCTGTCGATACTTCTGCCATACCTGACAGTATAGAGAATCAGTTACTTATCGAGATAAATAATGCCGGAGACAATGCAACTCAAGCCGATATACTAGATAGAGCCAGGACAGCCGACGACAAGACTAAAGCTCAGGAAGCTCAAGAACAGCTTGTAGCTGAGATCTCGAAAGATGCTTTCGGACAGGTGAGCACGATAAATACTCTAGATACTGAGATGAAATCCATGACTATGTTTTTCGATAGTATTCAGAAAAACATACGTACTTTGCTCGAAGATGTGCCCGGTCTGACCTCTACCAAAGCTTGCGTAAAACTGGATGAAACCAAAGTCTGTACATAACAATAAATGAAAAATATATTATCAAAATCAGCGATTGGAATTGTGGCTACTCTGTGGGTAGCAGGGCTTGTCGCTCTTACTATTCCGGGCGGATGGAATGGCTCTCCTGTAACTCTGACAATGGCCCAAAGTCTTTCACCGAAAAGTGATTTGGAGGCCAAGCTTATGTGTAAGAGAGAATTTACGAACTTTCTGAAGAATGGATTGGACTTCGACGGCGAAGGATTTGTGGATTATTGGAAGGATTTATTCGTGATATACAATACAAATTACTGCCAATATACCGATATAGACAGCTTGCTTAACCGTATAGACAAAGCCAGAAAGCAGATAAGGGAGGCCTTCTTTGTCTGCGATAATTCTACTGCCAGAAGAGTGGAGCAAGAGTATTATGATATGTCAGCTGAACTCTATTATGTCAGGCATTTCGTAGACACCCCGGCTCCCACTAATCCAAATGCGACTGCGGCTGAGAAAGCCCAGAATGTCACACTTATGACTGATATCAAGGATAGATTCATGAAGAAATTCGTGACAGATCTGAAGTATTTCAATGAAGCGAAAGGAGCTGAGGAATACGATAAATTCTCGCAGAAATATGCAACTAAGATAGATACATATAAGAACTGCAAAGATCCGAATTTCGATGGGCTAGTACAGAAAGTCAAAGATCTGGGGACTACCATCGATACTGTGCAGCAGATGTTCAAGAAATTTGTGGATAGGACGAAGAACATAATTAGTAAGACGAAGAAGAGAATCATGGCTAGTCCCGGTATGCTTTCAGCCTTCAATCCCGCCAGCGTCGGGGATTTCTTCAATAAAATTGTCAGCGTGAGAGTGAATAATGAGAATTTCGACACGACTACGACCTGGGAACAAATCAGTCAGACAGCCAAGGCCAATGCACCCGGATATTATGGAGGAAAAACTCCTGTACCTGGCTCCCCTATTACACAGGATATGGTTTCCGAGGATCTGAATAGTATCAGAAGGCGAGATGAAGCGAAGAACTTGGATATGATATATATGTCTGAATACGATATGAAGTACAGGCTTACTACCGGGCTGGGGCTGGATAAATTGCTTGTGAATCTGGAGGACCTGCAGAAGACGATTACTGATACTTATGCCCCCATGGATAAGATTAAGGTATGTACTGGGAATATAGTCGGGAAGCAGTGCGGTGGGTGAGTGCACAAAAATCCCCCGTTTGGGCGGGGGAGGGTTCTAGGGCGTGACTTTATGTGTATATTATCTTGTGACGAAGGAGAAGATGGTGCCTCTGACTTTTTCTTTCCAGGCTACGACTTCTCTGTGCTTGACCTGTCCTGTCAAATATTGTAGTGATTCCTGGTTACTGATGCGGCAATGAGTACAGTTTTCTTGGCGGGATGAGATGGAAACACCACAGTTTAGACAATTGAAGATCATTTTTGTTTACTTATTTTAAGATAAAGTAGTGATCATCTCCGCCGGACTTGGGTGGCGAAGCCTTGTTTACTTGAGTCTCTGGGGCTTCGCCTACTTTGTCCAAGATTTGGGGGGATTTGTTTTTGTTTTTGATTTTTAAAATGGGTTTGGTGGCCTCGGCGGGCTCTGATTCGCTGATCTTCGGAGTGCGGCCTGATGTATGATCCAGGAAATGTTCCAAGTCTTTCTCTCTGATTCTATATACTCTCCCGAGCTTACTTGCCTGAAGTTTACCCTGCTTGATAAACTTTAGGACAGTGAAGGGATGTACCTGTAAAATTTGAGCAACCTGCTCTGACGTTAGTATTCTTTCCTGCATTTAGTTAATGTATTAAATCTTCGACTACAGTTTTGCTGTATTAACTAAATTTTATCATGATTTTTAAGGTTCTTCAATCGTTACGCCTACGTTTATTTATCTGAGATGTATTTATCACACTGAGATTCTATTTACAAGTGGTTTTTGCAGTTTGAGTGAAGTTTATTAAACTTTAGACATGTTTTGAACGACTTTTGAACAATGTTCACACAATTAACTAAGTATATTTAACTTTAATAGAGCGGATATTTTTAAACCGAAGTGCTCCCCTCCCGGTTTGTTTCATTGAATTCTATTAAACTTTATTAAACTTTATTAAATGTTTTACAGGTTAAGTACTCTTTCTAAATTAATACATTCGAATAAGAAATTATAAACCCGTCCAGCCAGCTGCTGAGTACTTTTTCTGAAAAGCTACGTAAACTGGCAGTATATTCCTCACTTCAGCTAAATTTCGCCTTGCTTAAGGCAAAATTCTTAACGCTTCAGTTTCGGATACTGCTCAGTTTACTTCGCAGCTTCAGAAAAAGTA
>CAIOIA010000121.1 GCA_903858295.1 uncultured Candidatus Peregrinibacteria bacterium
ACTTCTTCGCCTTCAGTCAGCAGAGATAGTGCCATGATGGTATCAAGCAAATCATTAGCATGTTTTATGTCATATTTCGTGATAACCGGTCTTCCGCACTCAGCTCTCAAGGCTGATTTCAATGCTCTCAGATAATCTCTAAACACATCGGCAGGGAGGTTCAGCGGAAAATCAATTCTCCCCTCATGAAAATCCTTTTCAGTAGTATGCTCGAGATGACTTCGAAGAGCAGGAAATTTCGAAGTTCCTTGACTGTTTTCTGGGAGACTGTCTATAAGCTCGATAAACTGAGTATTCCATTCGGGCAGTGCACTTGGCTTCTCAGCTTCTTTTGAGAGCGCTATGGCATTTGGAGCAAGTGCATTCTCTGTGGTATCGATCGGAGAAGTAGGTGTAGTCATGTTTCAGAAATTAATAGTAAATAAGCCATAACTCGATAAGAGGCATATTATAACATTAAGTTCAGAAGAGTCAACGAAAAGTGATTATCGACTGATCTGACATTTCTTGATAAACTCGACCCATGCATATCACTATCATCCAGGTAGGCAAGACCAAACATCAATTTGTTCAGCAGGCTGAGCAGGAATACTTGAAGAGGCTCGGCATCAGCGCCAAAGTAAATATTATCACACTCCGCGAAGCTTCAGAGATTTCCACCAGCGATTCCTCTAGAGAATCAGCCAAATCACAGGAAGCCGGCAGAATACTTGAAGCCATCCCGGACGATTCATTCGTGGTCGCTCTGGACGAACACGGCAAACAATTCACTTCAGTAGAATTCGCCAGATTTATAGAGAAGAATAGGGATTTCGAGGGAGGGGATATGACATTCATTATTGGCGGTCCTTTCGGTCTGCATCAGCGTGTGCTGGAGAGGACAAATCTCACTCTGAGTTTTTCCAGATTTACTTTCACACATGAGATGATTCGCATGCTTCTGCTAGAGCAATTATATCGCGCATTCACCATTATCACACAGAAAACATACCATTATTAAAATGAAAAAGTTTCTCATAGCTATCACCGCTTTCCTTTTCTTACTAGTGCTTGTGACGCTCGGTCTGGAGGCCCTGCACAATCCGGCTCTGGACTCACTGGTAAGCGTCATTACCAGCACTCCATCAGACCCCACCGCTCCTCCCCGCCATTACGAGACCTCTCGCGCCGTCTCATTTGCCATTGTAAGCCAGAAAGACACAGGAATTCCGGAGCTTAACCGCTCCAATCTTCAATCCGCCACCATCAGTCTATTCCAGAATCTCCAGACCGGTCAGACATACCAGAATATCATAGTCCTCCTCGATCCGTCATATCCTGCCAGCGAATCTGATCTCTTCATGGAGCAGGCTCAATTTGCATTCCCTCAAGCCAAACTTTTTAGCTACCTCCCTGACAAATCCGAAACACCTGATCAGATATCAGCCGTGCTACAGAAGTTCTACAAATCATTCAATCCCCCCACCACACCCACCAACCCTACATCCACAGCAGCAACCCCAACCCCCCGTCCACCACTTTGCGCTTTGAACTCTTCACTTTGCGCTCCCTCCACGCTATTGATCACCCACACATATCTGAATTTCTCTGATTACGACGAAGACCTCCTGTCTCTGCAGCAAGCCCACTACAAAAATGTCTTCGACAACCTCTCATCGCATGGCCTCGACAATCTCGCATTCACGAACCAGTCGGGACTGAAAGCCACATATCAGATCGCGCGACAGCATGGTGACCTACGCGCCCTCCCCACATTCGAAGACAGCACCCACCAATTCCAGATCAAATATCTCGTGGAGGGAGCCCCACTCCCGACCGATATAGCTACCATCACTTTCTTCGGCGATATGATGCTCGGCCGCCAGGTGCGAGACCGTATGAACGCGGCGAAAGTAACTCTTCCAGGCGCGAAGTCGCCCACCACAGGCGACCTCAATTATCCGTTTCTGCTCATGGATCAAGGCTATCTCCGCATGAATGACCTTCTGGTAGCCAATCTCGAAGGGCCTATCGCAAATCAAGCAGTGAAGACCTCGAAATCCATTGCTTTCCGCTTCCTGCCTGACATAGCGCCTCTCCTGAAAGCCCACTTCTTCGACGCGCTCTCAGCAGCCAACAATCACGCTTTCGACATGGGCCAGCAGGGTTATCTGGATGATTATCAGAATCTTCGCGATGCCGGCCTGATCCCCTTCGGAAATCCACGTGAACTTGCCGATGAATCAGTAGCCAAATTTGAACTGAACGGCCAGAAAATCGCTCTCCTCGGCCTAAACAACACCGACTTCAAGCTGGTGAAAGAAGACATAGTCAAGCGCATCCAAGAACTAAGCAAGGAAGGATACAAAGTAATACCATTTATTCATTGGGGAGTGGAGTATCAGCATACGCCTTCCGCCGATCAGAAAGACCTCGCCCACGCTTTCATCGATGCTGGAGCTTACGCCATCATCGGCATGCATCCGCATGTAGTAGAGACATTCGAGATTTATAAGAATTCACCTATTTTCGACTCCCTCGGCAATGCGATTTTCGATCAGGATTTCTCGCCGGATACTACTGAGGGGCTGTCTGTGAGTCTGCGAATTTCTCCGGAACAGCTGGAAATATATTTTGTGCCGCTCAAGATAGATAAAAGCCAATTTCATATCATACGGGGGGACAACAAAGCCATTTTCCTGAAACGCATGAGCGGCTGGGGATCATATGATCAGATCATAAAAGACCAGCTTGAGAAAGGAAAAATTGTAATAAAACCCACTGAGATTTGATTATTATAGTTGAAGTTCATAAACTACATGCATAGGTAGAACACACTACAAAATTTAAGCAAATAAAATCCTCAAAAATACTCCCATGAACCAGAAAAATTCAAAGCTCCTAATTATAGCTATCATCACGCTTCTAGCTGGGATCTTCTTCACCGCATGCCAGCAGACAGTCAGAAATCCATCCGGAAATCTGAGAAACGATCGTCGTCAGGTAGGGGATGCTACCCCGGTCAAAGAGGTTTTCCCGACATTGCAGATATCGCACAAGAATCCCGCGGACAACAATATCCCTCCGACCACAGGAGATTTCCAGCTGCGTGATCAGACTTCCAGATATACCAATGCCACCAAATCCGCTCTGGAGATCACTCTGACAGACTCGAGGAAAGCTTCATGCGAGCAGGAAAATCCGGAATTACTAGCCGGAGAATCCATAATCAAGATTACAGTGAAGTCCCGCGACGGCAAGCCACTCACAGCAGGTGCATACACCTCTGACAAATATGATATTTCCGGGTCTATCAAGACCAATAACGGTGACCAGGATAAGACGACGAAATTCGACTCAGCTCAATTCTCATCCTTCCAGGTCACAGACCTGAACAAAGCCATATTCCGCGGCAATTTCCAGGTAAGCGGCGCTGACACAGGCCTCTCAGGCGAATTCTTCACAGCCATCTGTAAATAAACCAATATGAAATTGGGTTTTGGGAGTGGGGCGTGTTATCGAATGTTCCAGAGTCCTGAGCAGCGATGCAACAGAGAATATATCGATCTACTTAGCCAATCTGGTAAAGCCTCATGTATCGAATTAATGTGTCACGATGAAGCTGACCTTGATTATTTACTGCAGGCCAAAGATATTGATCTTTCCAAGTTTAGTTATATATCGGTACATGCTCCGGCTTCTCCGTATGCTGCAGACGACAAGTTCAATCATATACTCAGACAATTCCGGGAATTAACCAGAAAATTTCCAATAAGAAATATTGTGTTCCACCCCGATACTGTTCTCGACTGGTCTGTATTTGAGGGATACCAGGATCTTCCCATATCTATCGAGAATATGGACGAACGAAAGCAATTCGGCAAAACAGTTGAAGACATCCAATCAATTCTGTCCAAACACTCTTTCGGCCTTACGCTAGACCTCCAGCACTGCTTTGATAACGATCCTACCATGCAGCTGGCAGGCCAATTTCAAACCATATTTGCCGATCGAATTGTCCAATATCACCTCAGCGGATACGAGCCGGAATTCCTTCACTATCCATTATACAAGACCAGACAGGATGAAATCATGGCCGCTCTCAGATACCCAAATCTTCCAGTAATCATCGAAAGCACCTTCGACAGTTACGATGAACCCACTCAAGAGCTCGACTACATCACCAATTTCTACCGTCAATCCATCAAATCCGCGATGTGATTAGTGGGCAATCCTTGCTCTTCCAATCCCATATTGACAGTTCAGCCAGCTTCTGAATACTATTTCTGAAGCGGCGTAGTAAACTGAACAGTATCCGAAAAAGGTAACTGGATTTCTGCAACAGTACAAACGTTGACTGGGGGACGCGCTCATGTTATAATTCTATGAAATCTAAAAAATCACATGTCCACAACACCTCAGTCAGAAAGTTCTAATCTTATCGAGCGGTTTATTAATTCAAAGTCGCTACAGTTAATATCTACCGATTATCGGGTTCAAATTCAGAAATTGATTTCTAAGGGTGATGAAAGAACAATTCAAGTAATAAAAAAATATTTGGATGATGAAGATGAATTGAATAAATATTTAAACGATTTTGTCGAACAAAAAGCTGAAGAAGTCACAAAATCTGTTGTTAAGGATTTCAAGAAAAGAAAAAACGAATATGAATCAATGAAAGAACAGCAAGCATCAGAGGCAAAAGCAGACGAAATTATAAATTCAATTTAAAATATATTTAAAAACAAATATTATGAAAATTTTATTACACACACGCTCAAATTCATTCAGATTATATAATCGTTTAGCATATTTTGAATTCCCACAAGGATCAAATGAGATACAGCAAATTGTGCAAAAGGAAAAAGATTTGTTATTGCCGAAAGCACTTGCGGATGCAATGTCTCCGGAGAAATTCAAGCAATTGAGCGCTAAAGTGGAAAGCAAAGGCAAAGCCGCAGCAGAAGCTGCTGTAAAAGGATTGGATCCCAAAAAATCAGTGGAAGAAGCCAAAACCGCAGCAAAAGAAGCTTTCCGTGATGCTGCCAAACATGAGATTACTGCTGCAATGAAAGACGTGGATCAGGCTAAAGTACCTAAATTATTGGATAATATTTTCACTTCAACAAGCGAGGGGGCCGCTCTATCAGCAGCTACAAGTGTTGCTTATCAAGTCGGAGGCACTATTGGATTGGTTGCAGATGGTATGCCCTTTGCAACTGCTGTGGAGGGAATGGGAGCTGTGGTTGGTGCTTCTGTCGCTGCTGCTGGTGCAGCCGCGCTGGGAACTGCCGCAGCTGGCTATCAGGCACGTGAACTTTACACTGAGGTTGAAAGAGGTGGTTTTCCTACAAAAGGTAATGTACTGGATGGAGCAAAAGCGTCAGCTGTTGAGTCATGGAATGTAGGAATAGTCGATAGTTCTATAGCTGCTACAGCAAGAGAAAAAGCAGGTGGTGATAAAGTCCTCGGAACGATCAAACATGCCGCAGAAACAGCTTCCGACCTTAACTTTGAAAAAACCAATATCAATGATGGATTGGTTGATAAATCAGTAACTTTAAAAAAGATATCGCAAATGCAAATTTATGCTGCAGAGGTTATTAAGCGACTTGATGTTGTTTTGGCGGCCGACAATCCGTTACACCAGCCTGAAGATGTTATCAAAAAAGCACGTTTGGCACGCACTGCTCTTGAACTGAGCATTAAGAAATAAGTTTAATAGCCGTTTGATTCGCACTTGAGACTTGGCACTGTAGCTGAGCCTGCCAACGACTTACAGATGAGCAGAAAAAGCAGATTTTCCATGCCAGTACGGATTATTGAGGTGTTATCTCTTATTAAAAAGCCATGAATATATAAGTACATTGAGACATAGTCACTTTTTGTTTAATTCATGCCATTCCCCCTTAATTCATTCCAGCTCCACAGTAAATAATTAATTCTTTCCGCACATTTATTCCAGGAAAAACATGACATTTGTGGCTTTCCAGGCAGGTTTATGGTAAAATATTAGGAAAACTAATAAAAAACCATGAAAATCCATTTTTGGGGAGCGGCACGCGAAGTCACAGGTTCCAGACATCTTCTGGAAATCAACGGTAAGAAAATCCTGCTCGACTGCGGTATGTTTCAGGGAAGACGCAAGGACACCGAGATCAAAAACAAAGATTTCGGCTTTGATCCGAAGACTCTGGACGCAGTCATACTTTCCCATGCGCATATCGATCACTCAGGATGTCTGCCACTCTTGGTGAAGCAAGGGTACAAAGGCCCTATCTACAGCACTTTCGCGACTCGCGATCTCTGTAATTTCATGCTGATGGACTCGGCTTTCATTCAGGAGAAGGATGCTGAATACATGAATAAACGCAATCAGAAGAAAGATAAACATGCTCCTCAGCTTGTACCACTCTACAACTCCGAAGATGCCCAGCAGGCACTCACACAGTTTTACGGTATCGGCTATGAGACTGCATTTGCGGTAGCTGATGGAGTAGTATGCTCTTTCTACAATGCCGGCCACATACTCGGTTCGGCGCTTGTACATCTGGTAATCAAGGAGCAGTCTTCAGGCAAGACTTACCGCTTCGCATTCACAGGCGATCTCGGTCGCAAGAACCTCCCGATCCTCAAGGATCCGACTCCAATGCCGCCTACAGAATATCTAGTCACCGAATCCACTTATGGAAATCGTTTCCACGAATCCATGCTGGACGCGGGAGCCAAGCTCAAAGAGATAGTGAACAGAGTGGCCAACAGAGGAGGCAAAATAGTCATCCCTGCTTTCTCAGTCGAGCGCACACAGGAGATGATTTATCATCTGAATGTACTTTGGCAGAAGAAAGAAATTCCGGATATTCCTGTCTATGTCGACAGTCCTCTGTCAGTAAACATCTCTGAAGTTTTCATCAATCATCCGGAATGCTATGATCAGGAAATCTACGACGAATTCATACAGAACCGCAAAAATCCTTTTGGCTTCGGCAGGCTGCAATACACGCACAGTGTAGATGAGTCGAAGGGGCTGAATAACATCAACGGTCCGGCTATCATCATCTCATCTTCCGGAATGTGTGAGAACGGCCGCATTCTTCATCATCTGAAAAACAACATCGAAGATCCACGCAATCTGATACTGATTATCGGTTATATGGCAGAAAACACTCTTGGTCGCAAAATCCTCGAGAAGCAGCCGATGGTGAAAATCTTCGACGAGACATATAATCTGAAAGCAGAAGTGGAAGTCATGAATGCCTTCTCAGGCCACGCCGATCGCAGCGATTTGCTGGATTTCATAAGTAAAGTGAAAGACCTGAAAAAAGTCTATCTGGTCCACGGAGAAGAATCTCAGGGACTGAGTCTCAAGGGCTTCTTGGGAGAAATAGGCATCAATTCAGTAGAAGTGCCGAACCGTGGCGAAACATTCACAATCGAAGAATAAAATACACGAATAACTGAAAACAATTTCCCTCAAATGTCGTCAGGGAAAACTTTTAAAATTAATCCGACCAGGTTTAACATACAGGAAATATTCCTTCACCAATACAAACATGGCATTGCAGGAAATTTCTCATATCATGACAGCCACTGAGGTTCAGGACAAAATCTCCAGAGTCCGTCGTGAACATGATTCCATGGTACTCAGTCCGGATCTAAACGCCACCGATCGCGCGTATCTAGAGCAGGTCAGAGAAATTCTGCTGAATGGTGAATACAAGCCGGATCGTACAGGCACAGGCACCATCTCCATATTCGGCCTACAGAAAAAATACGATTTACGAAATGG
>CAIOIA010000122.1 GCA_903858295.1 uncultured Candidatus Peregrinibacteria bacterium
CCTATCGGCTGGCTCTGGATGGCTATGTAGAGGGGGCGACGGTCATAGATACGACAAAACTGCTTGGAAATTTCGATCACCACAAAGATTGTGACCGCCTCGGGACCAGGGCTACTGTTGGCCAGGTATTGCTGCAAATCCGTGCAGGTTTTTTTAGAATTTTCCGGGACAAGTATGGCCCGAAAGTGATAGCGCATATAAATGGCCATGATGAAGATGATGCTTTCTCAACTCTACTTCTAGCTGAGCCAAATCTGATAATAGATGACTGCAAGGGGATTCTGAGAAGACTGGTTCATGATTTCGACGAGCTTGATACGACGGCTGGCATGGCTGCGGTGGATCTCACCGATCCGAATTTCCAGAAAATATTCTGGATGACAGAGCCGTACAGGAATTCACGAAATGATCTGGAATTAATAAACAGAAGAGATCCGGCCGAGCATAAAGCTATAATCGATGAGATTCAGCGACGCATTAAGCATTACCTGGGTCATCCATTCAGTTGCCCTCGAGTAGAGGCTGACACTAATTATGAAGTGATAAGCGAAGAAGATGGCTGGGTGATGATAAATGAGATTGGAAATCAGGCGAGGATGGGCGCTCTGGCAGACGGACACACGGCTATAGTATCGCATAGGCATATGGGCTCAGACGCAGAGGGGCGGGATTTACATCGCTATGTGTTTGCTTTGACTTCCGCAGATTATCACCCTGATTTTCCACTGGGGCGACTGGCTGATAGACTGAATGATATCGAAGGCTGTACTACAGACAAATGGGGCGGCAATAGCAATACTGTCATCGGCAGTCCTCGAGGATCTTTCAGCCGAATTCCTCCTGATGAAATGCTACGTCTCATCAGAGAAAATAATGCAACACCTAACAATAGTTTGCAGTTTTCCCGTTAATGCGTATAATTGCAGCGAAAATAAAAATTATATAAGAGCATGGACCTGAAGCTCTCCTGGGATCTCTTCGTCATCGTTTTCTTCGCAATAGTTACGGCGTACAGCTTTATTATTGGGCGACGTGACACTCTGAAAATCATCATCGCTTCTTATGTAGCCACACTTACTGCTGACGGGATTGGCAATATATTTCAGAAAGTTTTCGCGCAGACTACATTCTTCACCAAGTTAGCGGCATTTATCGGTTATAGCGGAGATACCGTACAGCTGACTTCTATACTAAAAATCCTGCTTTTCATCGCTATCATAGTAATTCTGACGATTTTCGGAAATTATGAGGTCGATGCTCCTCCGCCTCAACACCCGGTCATGAATATGCTTTTTCATACTGCATTAGCTTTTCTCAGCTGCGGACTGATACTCAGTACCATCATCGTGTTCGCGAATGGAGGCAGTCTCATCGGCGGTACTACGGCAATTTCCGAGAGCTTCAAGGCTGTGTATGAGCAGTCCAGGTTTGTGAAAGGTCTGCTGGATTTCCATGACATCTGGTTCTCGCTGCCTGGTCTGGTCTTCATTATTCTTAGTATTGTTCACAAGAAGCTGCGACCTGCTGCCTGATCAGAACTTTATAAAATCCCAAATTCTTGATAAACTTTATAAAGTTTGATAGAATAGTTTTATGTTGAAAATATCAGAAAAACTGGAATTAATTCAGAAGCTTTCAGGGCTTACCCAGCAGGAATTAGCGAACAAAATAGGCGTTAGTTTTGTGGCATTTAATGCATGGATTAACAGTAGAAGTGTGCCTCGTGCCAAGTCACAGGTAATAATCGATGAATTATATCGCGAATATACCGGAGAGAAGACGATCTCACTGGATTTATTATCTTCGAAAAAGAATATCATTTTGAGGAAGAGCAAAACTTCAGGAAATATTCTAAATATAATATTAAAGAATCATGATATTTATGAAAGTTTCATACTGGCTCTTACCTATCATTCGAACAGCATTGAGGGAAGCTCTCTATCTGAGAATGACACAGCGGCAATAATTTTCGACGGTGTCACACTTCCTGATAAAACATTGGTGGAGCAATTGGAGGCCAAAAATCATCAAACCGCACTGGATTATCTTCTAGCCCACTTGCATAAAAAGGGAGAAATAGACGAGGATTTTATCCTAAGGATACATGGTATATTGATGAACAGCATTATAAGTGATGCGGGATATTACAGGCGTCATGGAGTGAGAATTGTGGGAGCCCACATGGCCACAGCCAACTATCTGAAAATACCGGTATTGATGGAGGATCTTATTCAGGAATTGAAGCGAAAACCAAAAGATCTCATAAGTCAGATCGCAGATTTTCATTCGAAATTCGAAAGAATCCATCCATTTGCCGATGGCAATGGCAGAACTGGTCGCCTTATTATTATCGCGCAGCTTCTACAAAATAATCTTCCACCAGCCATCATCCGACAGGAGAAAAAAAGAGCTTATATTAATTATTTGCACAAAGCCCAATTGCAGAATGACAGTACCTCGCTTGAAGATTTCTTATGTGATGGGATCATGGAAGGTTTTGAAATTCTGAAGAGAAGGCAAAGCTGAAAAATTATTGCCATGGCGCCATGAACTTCCTTATGTTGAAAACACCTTGATTTGTTCCGGATTCTTGCCTAAAATGCCCTCGCATCCGTTACCAGAGTATGTGGGTCAGTAGCTCAGCTGGTAGAGCAGCGCCCTTTTAAGGCGATGGTCCCCGGTTCGATCCCGGGCTGACCCACCAGTGTGATTCCGTCACACTAGGTTCTAGTTACTGGATTCTAGACGCTAGAATCTAGTCTTTCGTTAAGTGACTATGCCAACACCAAAAATATATTCCACAGACGAAGCATATCAGAGAGCCCTCACCGCTGCGCGCGAAGAGGTAAATCTCCTGACAGGCGGTGATAAATCCGCGAATGCTCTCGCACTGAAGGCAGTCCTGGAGTACGCCGGTAATCAGACTGATCTCTCCGCTAGGCAGGAGGATTTGAGCATGGAGCAGTGTGCGTGGAAAACCATCTTCGAGGAGTACCTGGTCGTCTACGAAGCCTCTATCGGGGTATATCAGAGTGAGGAGGCGAAGCGACTTTCCGGACAATTTGCAGACCGGGAAAGTCTTGATTTGAATATATTCAGGATGGTAAGCAGGAGCATGGAAATCGAAAAATTAATGTTTACACAGGCCAACGCTTTTAATCTGCATTTCGATATCAGAAATAATCCGGTGAGATCGAGGTTGGTGGAAATCAATACCGGGATGTTCGATGAAAGTAATTCATTGAAGCGCAAAATAGAGCTGGCGCAGCAGGTAGATAGAATTTTTGTCGGGTATAAGACAGGATTTCTTTTTGAACTACGTACTGATATGGCGGCACTTCGGGAACTGATTTCTATTGTCCGGAAACTTTCTGGGGCCACGCATTTCGGACATCTGGACGCGGATTCCCGCGATCATAGATACAGTCTGATTTTACCAGGGTGGCTGGATCTGGTGGAGCGTAATCTGATTTATCGAGAGAAGCTGTTGTACGCAATTGATATAGAGCTGTCCGCGGACACAATGCTGTCTCACATAGTACTTTCCTGGGCTGAAGATTTCGAGAGCAAGCAGGACATGGTGAAAAAGCCGATTGATATAGAGAAAATAGACAAAATCAAAAAGCAGAATTTCGCGGGTAAATTGATCGACTACCTCCGCACCGCAGATTCAGCATTGTGTAAGGAGAGAGAAGAAATAGCCGAAACAATATTCGGCAAATTCTCAAATTATCATACTGAAGAGAACAGCACCGAAAGCCTCGCCTCCTTCCAGAGAGGCCTGCAGAAAATCATAAGCGACGAAGCTGGCACGAAGTCATGAGTGAGCAATATAGCGCCGGAATTTTATGAATATATTCTTGTCCGGGCGTAAAATCATGTCCCGAAAGTGGCTCCATTAAGCCATCTGTGTTCTGTGTTTTAGAAGACACACCCCTGACAACACGATTTCCAGACAATTTTCACACTTGTCCACGCACATCTAAACCACAATCGTTCACTAGAGCAGCATGCAATTTCGGCATTGCCAAAAACTCTTCCCAAGACATAAAACATCACAGACAATCACCAGTAGCCCTCTCCGTAATAAAGTCACATCCACTTCTTCGCTCATCGTCAAGATGCTTTTCTGACTGTTCACTTGATTATCCGTATTCATTAATTAATATGGTGGCACGGCTAAAGGCCGACCCAAACAAATATTTATTTTAACTAGTCAAAACTATGGCCGAAACCCTTTACACCATCCAGGAAGCCGCCGAAGCAGTCGGTAAATCAGTCCAGACTATTCGTCGCGCGCTCAAGTCCAGGAAGCTTATCGCCAAGAAGCAGAAAACTCCACAGGGCTTCAATTATCTGGTCGGTGAAGAGGCTCTATTCGCTCTGTACAAAGTCAGTCGCTCTCATGCTTCCTTGAACGGATCAGGCTCCACAGCCAACTCTTCTCTGGCTCAGGCCGAGCAGACTTCACTCGTCACAGAGTACGCTTCGAAAGAAGAAGTGACTGAGCAGAAAAGAATTCTCGACAAAATGGTGGATGAGAATCGTAAAGACAAAGACACATTTATGCGCTTCGTGAAAGTTTTTCAGGATCGCTTCACAGCTCTGGAGAATCAGGTGAAACTTCTCGATGAGCCGGGAGCGAAGAAAAGATGGTACCAATTCTGGAAAAAAGCCTAACCTTTGGTTAAAAGCACCCACACAACAAGACCGCTGCTGAGGAAGCTTCTCGCAATCTTAGCCGGTCTTTTCTTATTAGCGGTTCTCGCATACCTGTACATCGCCTATCTACTCCCAATTCCGGACAGTCTTTTCCTCAGGCCGGCGCATATATCTACGAAAGTTTTCGATCGTAATGGCCAACTGCTTCAGGAAGTACTCAGCCCGGGCCAGGGCCGCAAGACATATCTGCCGCTAGATCGCATGCCGGCCAATTTCATAGATGCCATAGTGGCCAGCGAGGACAGCGATTATTATAATCATATCGGCGTCGATTTCGGGGCTATCAGCAGAGCCTTTCTATATAATTCGCTGGAGCAGAGGATTACCAGTGGCGCAAGCACTATCACCCAACAATTGGTAAGAAATCTGTTCGGCATGAATAGAGAACGCAACCTCTGGGAGAAAATCATAGAATCCATCTACGCCGTACGCCTCAGCCACGCCTACACCAAGCCCCAAATTCTGGAACAGTACCTGAACACAGTCTACTTCGGCAATCTCTCCTACGGGGCGGCTTCGGCGGCGCTTAATTATTTCGACAAAAATCTGTACGACCTCGACTTGGCCGAGCTCTCCATGCTGGCGGGTTTGCCGCAGTCTCCATCGAATTTCAACCCACTCGTACATCTCGACCGAGCCCGCGTGCGTCAGCGCTATGTGCTGGATCGCATGGCCCAGCTAGGCTATATAACGACGGAGCAGGCAGATCAGGCCTACGCCCAGCCGCTCCGATTCCGCAAAGCCAGCTCAGACCAGAAAGCTCCGCACTTCGTCCGCTATGTGCTGAACGAATTGGAGAAGACATACGGCGAGGACAGCCTATATCAGGATGGCTGGCAGATCACGACAACTCTCGATCTGGATCTCCAGCAGCGGGCGCAGCAGGTTATCGACTATCAGCTGGACAAGCTATCCAGGAAGCATGTCACGAACGCGGCTGTACTCTCAGCAGATACGGCCACGGGGCAAATACTGGCATGGGTGGGCAGCCGTGATTTCTCGGACGAGTCCATAGACGGGCAGGTGGATATCATCACTTCTCTCCGCCAGCCGGGCTCTGCGCTCAAGCCTTTTCTCTATCTCTTGGCTCTGGAGAGCGGTCAGACACTCGCGCAGATAATTCCAGACACTCCTCTCACAGTGCAGACTACTGGGGGAAATTATACCCCGCTCAATTATGACCTCGCTTTCCACGGCCCCGTGCGCATGCGCGAGGCGCTGGCCAATTCTTTCAACATACCGGCAGTGCGTACTCTGCAGACTATAGGCATACCGAATTTCCTGAATTTTCTGCATCGATTTGGCCTGAATAGTTTGGATCGCAGCCCCGAATATTATGGCTTGGCGCTGACGCTCGGCGGGGGAGAGGTGCGCATGTATGACTTGGCGAATGCCTATCTGACACTCGCGAATTACGGCCGCCAGAAAGACTTTTCTTATATTTTGGAGATAAATTCGGGCAGCTCCGCAGTCGATAGCGCAGAAGTCGCCCGCCCGATTCAGCGATGGGTGACCCCCATCGAGAAATCTATATTAGGGCATGCGGGAGCACAGAACGCTTATCTGATCATAAGCACTCTCAGCGACCCGAACGCGCGACTACAGAGCTTCGGCGAGGGCAATGTGCTGGAATTACCTTTTCCTGCGGCGGTGAAGACCGGTACGACAAGGGATTTCAAAGACAATTGGACATTCGGCTTCACTGCAAACACACTCACAGCTGTCTGGGTAGGCAACTCCGACGCCACGCCTATGGAAGGCATATCCGGGATAGATGGAGCGGGGCCTGTGTGGCACGATCTAGCCTCAGGCCAGATGCGAAGTCCTGCCCTCAAGCAGGACACAAATTCGAAGCGTAGCTTTCCACCTCAAGAATCGCCCAACACAAAAGCCAATAGCGACGCATCTTTCCCCACCCCGCCCGGCCTATCTCAGATAGAAATATGCGCCGTCTCCGGCCTACTCCCCACCTCCCTCTGCCCCGAGAAAATCCGCGAATGGTTTCTAGCAGGCACCGAGCCGAAAACCGCAGACACCTATTGGCAATCATATAGCTGCCCACACAGCAAAACCCCAGTCACTCTCCTGACCTACCCCCCTGAATACCAGCGATGGGCCCGAGACCGTGACCTACTCCCTCCGCCCGACTGCCACCCCATCCCCCAACCCTCCACCTCCTCTACCACCTCCCCAACCACCCCAACTTCGACAATCCTCATCACCTCCCCACTCCCAGGCGACTCCTTCCAAATAAACCCAAACCTCCCTCTAGCAAGCCAGAAAATCCCAATCCGCTTCACCATCACCACCGCCACCCAAACAGCTCAAGCCACGCAGACACAGACCACCACAACCGCAGCCCCCACCCCCACCACAATCCCCCAAACTCCCCCCACCACCCTTCCACCACTTTGCGCTTTGCACTCTACGCTTTGCGCTCCTTCTGCCACCATCCTAATCGACACCAACCCCATCACCACCCTCCCCCTCAGCACCCCGGACGCCTCCTACTTCTGGCTACCCACTCGAGGAACACACCGCCTAACCATCACCACGCCGGAAGCCACCTCCGAAACAGTAGAATTCAGCATACTGTAGCCACTCGCGCCCCTCGCGATCAAGACTTCACCACAATCCGCCCCGCCCGTCATCCCATTCACTGAAACGATTAGTCACTCCACCAGTTAATATAAGTAACTTCGATATTCCCATACTTCGTGTATTTGGTTCATTGAAAACTGAAGGTAAGCCACAAAATAAGGCTTACGGCAGCAGTATCAAAGGGTTTCCCCCCGGGAACAAACTTTCTGATAGCTCTGCGCGCTACCGGTCCGCCCAGGACACAGTTACATTTATCACAGGCGATTAAGACAATATTTCATATATACGGTCTTCCTTCGTACCTCTTCGTTTATTTATCTAAATCAAATTCTATTTATGAATTTATTCTCAACATTTGCGTCTCTACGCAAAACAGTTGCTGGTTTAGGCATGGTTACGCTTATCGCGGGTATGTTCGCGACAGGAGTGGCTACTGCTGTAACTTCACACACTTTTACAGATGTACCGGCTGATGCCTGGTTCGCTCAATACGTGAACGGATTGGCTGATGCAGGTGCTATCGACTCCACAGGAGACATGTACAGACCAGGTGACCTGGTCAACAGAGCAGAAATGTCGAAATTCGCTTTCACAGTTTCTGGTCTTCCTCTAGAGCACGCAGCCGCTGCCCCATTCAAGGACGTTGCTATGGGTCAATGGTACACTGATTATATCTACACTCTTTCCAAGAATGGGATCGTCAGTGGAGACAAGAAAGATGGCGTACCTACTGGGTACTTCCGTCCTTCCGACGCTCTAAACAGAGCAGAAGCTACTAAGATGTTGGTCAACGCCGCTCAAATGGCTGAAGACCTGTCTGGTGCTCCTCACTTCCCTGATGTCAAATCTGCTGACTGGTTCTACAACTTCGTAGAGACAGCCTTCAACAACGGCGTTGTTGCTGGTTATCCAGATGGTACATTTGGCCCAGCCAAAAACATCAACAGAGCTGAAGTATCCAAGATGGTTTACCTATCTATGAACCCAGTTAGCGCTGGCTTCACACTGGATTCAGCTGCTGCCGCTTCTACTACTACAGTAGAACTTATCTACTCCATGAACGCTGAGAAAGCTTCTTCCGAGACTGTAGCTAACTACACTATCGAAGATTCATCCGGCAATCCATTGGTAGTATCTGCTGCTAAGCAAACTGCTCCAGACACAGTACTCCTCACTGCCGCTACTCAGACTAAGGGCAAGGTATACTATGTTACAGCCAAGAACGTAAAATCAGAAGCTGGTGAGGCTCTCTCCAACACTGATTCCGTATCATTCCTTGGTTACGGTGCTGACGTAAGCGGAGGTGACCTGAAAGTCTCCCTCTCTACTGAAACTCCTGTAGCAGGATCCATCCCTATGGGTGCTACTGGTGTAGTATTTACTTGCTGGGATTTCACAGGTGGAGCTACTGCTTCCATGGTTAAATCTCTCAATGTACACAGAGTAGGCCCAGGTGCTGAGTCTGCTTTCGACAATGTATATCTCTACAACGGTGACACTCGTGTCACTACTGGACGTTCTATCAACAACGCTTCCCAGTCTGTAGAATTCAGCAATGTCAATCAGAACGTAGCTGCCGGACAGAATGTAAAAATCTGTCTCGTTGGCGATATCGCCAATCTTGATGTAAGCGGTGGTGTACATGCCTTCGAATTGGCAAACGCTGCAGCTGTATCATCCAACTCTTCAAGCATGACTGGCTCATTCCCTCTTCGTGGTGCTGATCAATTGATCACTTCCGCTGTAGTAGGTTCAGCCACTGTCAGCAAGAATGGTTCTCTCGATGAAGTAACTGTAGGTACTACAGGTGCCCGAGTTGCTCAATTCCAGATTAATACATTAACTGAAGATCAACAGTTAAACAGAATCGCCCTCTATGTCAGAGGAAGCGTGCCTGTCACAGCTGTACAAAACATGAAACTGTATGTAGAAGGTAATGCGACTGCTCTGGCATCTGTAGCCGGCGTAGGAGCAAGTGACCTTGCTACTATGGTTCTATCTACTCCATACAAGATCAGCAAAGGACAGACAAAGATTTTCTATGTCACAGCTGATATTAGCGGAGCTAGAAATGGCGACGATGTCAAAGTATACCTTGATCAGGCTACTGATGTATACATCACTGGTTTGACTTACGGTTACGGTACACAGGTGGTTATCAGCAGTTACGATGGTGGTGATGCTGATAGCACTCCAGGTACTTCCGATGATCAATATTCTTATGTATTGCTGAAAGGTTCCAAATTCACTATCGCCTTCAATGGCCCAGTAGCAAGTGACGTTATTGTCAACCAGAAACAGGCTAAATGTATGGCTATGACTTTGACTAACGCCGCAGGTCTTGATGTCACAATCAAGGATTGGGTTGTTACTCTGGCTGCCGGCAATGTTGCTGGTGCTGCCGATGGTTTAGTCGATACAACAGGAACTGCCGCAGCAAACTATACTAATATCCAATTAGCTCGTCTTAATGACGACGGTACAATTGGTGGTGTATTGCTAGGTTCAGACGAATTAGATACTGCTGGAAATGATTCATCACAAAATGTAACTCTCAGAGGTACATCTAGCATTGCTAGTGGAGAATCTGTAAAAGCTGCTGTTATCTTTGACGTTGCAAATAATGACGCAGCTTCTTTTACCAGTAATGATACAATTAGATGCTCATTGTTAGCTCCTACAGGCGACAGCCAAATCAAGGATTCAAACAATGATCCACTTGGTGCTACAAACATCACTCCATCTTCTACAATTGGTGGAAATACTATGACAATTTCTGCTTCTTCACTCACATTTGCGAAGAACAGCTCCCCAGCAAACTATACAAAGGTTGCTAAGGGTACAAGCAACGCTACATTATTATCATTCCAGGCTACAGCTGGTTCATCTCAAGCCGTAACTATCAAATCTTTGACAGTTAATGGTGATAATCTATTGACTACAGTAGCAGATTTCTCGGCTACATCAAACGGAGCTGGTACTATCGCAGTTACAGCAGGCTTCCCTCAGGGAGCAGGGTATGTAACAGGTACTCCTGTAGCGATTGCATATGCTAACCCTCTATGTACTGCAGTTTCTACAATGACAATGACAGTCGTAGCAGGAGCAATTACTGCAATGCCTCAAGCAGGTACTCTTGGTGTTGGTTGTGCAGGTGCAGTTACTTTAACTGTTCCTTCTTCCACACAGGATATCAACAATATAGTTGATAGTCTTGGTATCTATGATGATAAAGGTGTATTAGTAGCAGGTGGAACTCTTAAGAGTTTCCCAGCTTCTGCAGTGAGTTCAAATTCCGCAGAAGTTACATTCAACAACCTTTCGATTCCAGTTGCTAAGAACGGATCAGTTAATTTGTTCTTAAAAGGTATGGTTTCTAACAGTCTTTCTTCAGCTGCCATGGGTGGATTCTATCTGACTGGAACTCCATTGGTAATCGACTCAGAAGGTCAAACAGTGACTGGTGTAAATATTGATGCCGTTGATGGATCATCTCAGACTAAGGAATTAGTTCTTACTCTAGGATCTACTCCATCAGTTGCTTCTTCAGCTGCTGCTACTAACGATGCTAAGATGTTTGCTGAAGCTCAGAGTAACCCAGTTTATGGATTCACTCTCAAATCAACAAACGGTGCGTCTACTCTCCAGGATATGACTGTAAATGTATCGACTACTACTGGTGATGTACTGCCTATCGACAGTATTGCTCTATACAGCACTCCATCTGCTGGAGTTTGTGATAGCGGCACTACTCTGGTTAGTGATTACAAATCAATCACTCCAGATACAGCAATTGCAGGTCATGTGAAATTCACAGCCCTCAACAAGACTCTTGCGGATTCAGTCAATTCAAATTTCTGCGTATTACTGAAATCTAGCACTGTCTCAAGCGGATCTCCTATATCCAATGCCGATATCGTTCTTGATGACATTGTCTTCGACAAAGTCCAGGATCAAAGTGGTTCAACTCTTACAGTTTCTACAATCACTCCTTCCGTCACTTCAAGCGTATTCTTCAAGGGTGTTCCAACATTTACTCCTACAGCTCTAGCTTCATCAGTATTATCTAGCGGAACAAATGAAGTATTGAAATTCACTGCGGGTAGTATTGGTACAGTAGATACAGTTACTCAATTATCAGTTACATTAAACGAAAGTTTAGCGACTGGTTCACTTGATGCTTGTTCTATTTACAGAGGTAATACTCTAGTAACAGTTCCAGCAGCTGAGACTATTGATCTTGCTGTTACACCTGGTGTTGATGTCGTAACATTCGATAGCGGAGCCCTTGTCTCTGGCGCTATGTCATGGACAAATGGTCAAACCTATACTGTTAAATGTAACTATTCAGGCGTAACTACAGGTGATAGTGCTAAAGCTTCATTAGCTCCAGTTGATAGCGGAACTTCTAGTTTCGACTCAGCAATCATCTGGGATGATGGCAATGGCGCTACTCTTACTGATTTACTTTTCACTGCTGTTGATGATGTATTATTCCTCAACAATGTGGAAGCTACTTCAAAACTTTCAGCTGTATAATTTTTCTCTTCTGAGAATTATTATTAGACTTTAAGTTTAGTTACAAAAAACCGCATGGATTCCGACTAATCTCGGAAACCCAGCGGTTTTTTTGTGCTTGGAATATTTTTCAAAAAATTGACAATCCCTGCAAAATGTTATATAAAACTTAGGTAACACGATCCTTAACTTACAGGCTCAAGAAAGCAAACTCCAGGAAAGGGAGGAGGCCAGGATGAAGCGGTTTTACTCGATGATCGCGTTCTTGGGGGGCATCTTGCTCCTCCAGATCGCCACGGCATGCGGCGGGGAATTCTCCGCCGGCCCGCTCTTCACGACGAGCTCGGCAACGAGCTCCACCGGCAACGGCGGCCACGCTGGTAACAGCGCTGTCACGACCGGATCAGCCGGTGGCGCTACCGGCATCGGCGGGTCAGCTGGAACTGGTGGAGACACCGGACTCGGCGGCTCGGCTGGCCAAGGTGGCACTATCACCGGCAACGGAGGCGCAGCCGGTACTGGCGGAAACGTCGGGACTGGTGGAGCTGCGGGTCAAGGTGGAAACACCGGAATCGGCGGCTCAGGCGGCCTCGGAGGCCACGCTGGCAACGGCGGCACGGACGCAGGAGCAACTGGGACTGGCGGCAACGCCGGAACCGGAGGTTCTGATGCGGGAGTTGCCGTCTGCGGCGACAAGGCCTGCAATGGCGGAGAGAACTGTTCCACCTGCCCGGGCGACTGTGGCATCTGCTGCGGTAACGGCGTCATTGATAATGGCGAGGTCTGCGACGGATCGAACTTCGCAGGAGCCACCTGCGCGTCTATCAAGGGCGCAGGCTGGACCGGATCTCTGGTCTGTGCGAACAACTGCAAGACCGTCGACGACATCACCTCCTGCATACCTCCATGTGGCGACAATCACAAGGATGCAGCAGAAGTATGCGACGGCATCGACCTGGCCGGCCAAGACTGCACCACCATCGCTGGTGGATTCAGTGGCGGCACGCTCAACTGTCAGGCCGATTGCTCGGCATTCGACACTGGCACCTGCCACTTCCCTCCTCCGACATGCAATGCGGGGGTAGCAGGGACGGTGGACTTCACCAACGGCAACGCTGGCACGGAGCTCGGATACCTTCTGCACTACGCAGAGGATCCTGAGTTCTACAGCACTGCTATGCCGACGAACAAGACCTTCAGCGGTCTCAAGATTCCTGGCCAATACATTCTGGCCGGGAAAGACGGAATCTCGTTCGTACTCAAGAACGGAGCGACGACACAGCCGACCGTCTGGTACAAGGTGACGGTGGCGACGCTCCCTCCAGAGTGCAATGGAGATAGCATCAAGTCCAAGTCATGCCTCAGCAGGGTGGCGAAGGCCTTCCGCTGCCAGAACTCACCGTACAACGAAGGTGGAAATTGCCCATCTCCGGTGACATTCACGGCGCAGCCCAAAACCGCGGGCGCCAACGACGCGAGCGCAGGCTGGAAACTCTGGTTCGTCAACCTCACCTGCCCCTAAGCAGGCGAGCGTCCGAGTCTACGAGGCATCCGACCGGCACTCCTCGCGGCGACTCACCAAACGCCCTCCGCCCAACACCCGCGCGCGCGACGACACCAACGCGACTCACGTCTTCGCGCGCACGAGACACGGACGGCCTCCCGCCTACCACGAACCGCATGGGAGTCGAGAGCTTCAACGCTTTCCTCCCCTGCATACGACGGCACTCCACACAACTGCGCGCAACGCTCACTCCGCGCGCACCCAAGTCAAGTGGAAGGCCTCCAGTCCACAACTAAGCGCTTTGCACTCTACGCTAAGCGCTACCCAAGAGCCTGTAAAAGGAATCGTGCGCACCTTGCCCAACGCTTGCCAGCGGCAGCCGCCACTCACGTGTCGGCCGCCCTCAGGCCGAGCGGCAGAACACACACGAGCCGCGGCGTCCGGGAGGACGCCGCGGCTTTTCAAAATCATTTCATGTATATTTTATCTTCGCTTAATGTCGCGCTACTAACATCCAGAGTGAACTATTTAGTAGATATCACTCATGATGATTATTTATCAGTCGAAGACAGGAGCTATTGAGTTACGGGGGGATTTTACGCGTGAGACTCTGTGGGCAAATCGCATGCAAATGTCTGAAATGTTTGGGGTAAATCCACAAGCAGTTTCAAAACATATTCAAAATATTTATAAAGAAAAGGAATTAGTGAGGAAAGCAACTAGTTCCAAGATGGAACTAGTTCAAAGTGAATCGGGAAGGAAAGTACGCAGGCAGGTGGATATTTATAATCTTGATGTTCTGATTTCCGTAGGTTACAGAATTAGCTCGAAGACAGGAACGAAGTTTCGTCAGTGGGCGACCAGGACACTGCATTCTCACATTGTAGATGGCTATACTATAAATAAATCTCGTATTGCCAAGAATTACGGTGCTTTTCTAAAGGTCGTGGAAGATATGAAAACTCTCTTACCACCCAGTGGTCTAGTAGATGCCACAAACGCTATGGAGCTTGTAAAAATGTTTGCAAATACTTGGCTCTCACTCGAGGCCTACGACAAATCTAGCTTACCAAAGTCTGGCGCGACGAGGAGTCAGGTGGATTTTACAGCTGAAGAGATGCGGGAGGTACTAGAAAAATTGAAGCAGGATTTGATGACCAAAGGCGAAGCAACAAGCCTATTTGGCAGTGAAAGAGTCGGACAGAGCGTCGCAGGAATTGTTGGCAACATATTCCAAACTTTCGATGGCAAAGATTTATACCAAACCGTAGAAGAGAAGGCCGCGCATCTCCTATATTTTATGGTAAAAAATCATCCTTATACGGACGGCAACAAGCGCTCAGGCGCATTTTCATTCATCTGGTTTTTGAAGCGTGCAGGGGTATTGAATCCAGCGCGACTTACTCCTGAAGCATTAACAGCTTTAACATTGTTTGTCGCAGAAAGTAATCCGAAGGATAAGGACAAAATGGTCGGACTTGTGTTAATGCTATTAAATTGAATATTTCTTCCCGAAAATCAACCTTCGTGCTGCGGATTATCACATAATTCTTTACGCGCTTCACTTCCATCCGATTATTTTTGAAACTATTGATTTAACACAGAAAACTGCATACAATTTAATCATATCCAAACTCACAAAATGAAGACAACAAAGAAGAAAAATAGTATAAAAACCACCAAACCAATGACACCTAGGCTGAGAATAGTAGATGGGCTTCCATTAGTATCCCTTGGCTACAAAACGAACTCTCTCGACATGCTACGAAAATACTGCGGCCGCGGATAGTTTTGTCTAGCTTGACGGCCGTCACTCACGGCGCCGCCCTCAGGCCCCACGTCAGACACACGAGCCGCGCGCGTCCTCCCTGACGCCGCGGCTTTTCAAAATCATTTCATGTATATTTTATCTTCGCTTAATGTCCACCTGCCACAATGCATGAGATTTTACTCGCACTCATGCCAAATCACCCACCAGAAACAGTCATTATCGATACCAACATTTGGATTTCTTCAATAATTGAAGATGAACAAAGACATTTTGAATCAGTCAGAAATATTGGTGTATATGAAAAACAAAATTATATTATCTACATCCCACAATTAATAATATTTGAAATAATATCAGTCATGCGGCGGGAAAATTATCCAAGACATATTATTCGAAACTTCATAGATAGATTACTTTGTAACATCAAATATAAGGTAATCTGCTTGGATTTTGAGGAGATTTGTCAGCTTGGAATAGATTATCCGGATAAAATCTCTCTGAAGGCGAATGATTATCAATTTTTCCTATATTGTGTTAAATTCAAACCAGATAGAATTGAAACTTACGACAAACAACTTATCAAACACCTCAATGCCAAAGACAAAAGAAAATAAGGCAAATTTGAAATACAGGACAGAAAGCATCCTGGTGTTTATAAACAAACACAAAAAGAAGCTTGGTTATCGCGTAGATGCCTTGGAATTAATGCGGAAATACTGCGGCCGCGGATAGATTTGTCTAGCCACACCGCCGCCATCACAAAACCTATGAAAACGTCTTCAAATAAATCCATTAAACCAATCAACACCTTTAGGGAGCTACGAGTAGCTCTCGATAAACTGAAGCTGAAGCCACTAGGGCCAAAGGGTGACGTAGTCAAACTGCTACATAAGTACAGCCGATAGACTACGCCCGCCACCCACGAGCCGCGCGCGTCCTCCCGGACGCCGAGGCTCTTCAAAATCATAAATTTCAGCCAGATTTTATCTTCGCTTAATGTCGTCGAATTATCATCATGGCAGAATTTTATTCTTTGCCATGTCTATGACGAGAAAACCAACAAGAAACAACACAGTTGTTACTGATTCCTCAACCCTGATATCTTCTTTTCTTGGAGACGACCGGTTTCATTATGAATCTTGCAGAAAAATAGCACATTTCAAGAATAGAAATTTTCTGATAATTATTCCCTTACCTGTGGTTTTGGAAATTATTACAGTAATGCACAGGAAGGGGCTATCAATAAGTGAAATCGAGAATATAGTGATAAATCTGAAATCAAAATCTCATTACAAAATCGTAGAATTGCCGAAGGAGGATCTGATTCAGTCAGCTATATATTCTTATCCGAATATCAATCTTCGTTCAGCGGATTATCACATCATCCTATATGCACTGTATTTCAACCCAACATATTTTGAAACATTTGATCTTATTCAGAAAACCGCATACAATCTAATCAAGTCCAAATTACCATGATGAAGAAAGCAAAGAGACAATACAGGATCAAAACCACAAAGACCACATCCTCCAGGATGAAAATAATTGATGGTCATCCAGTTATTTATCTCGGCTACAAAACCAACTCTCTCGACATGTTACGAGAATACTGCGGTCGAGGATAGATTTTTCCACGCCACCTACGCTTTTCAAAATCATTTCATGTATATTTTATCTTCGCTTAATGTCCACCTGCCACAATGCGGGGGATTTTACAAATATTCATGCCTAACCCACAAACCAAAACACTCGTCGTGGACACTAATATCTGGATCTCTTCAATGATAGAAGCTGAAACCTTTCACTATGAGTCGAAGAGGATTATAGCGAGGCATATTACTACAGGTTTCACAATTGTCTTCTTACCTCCGGTGATTATTGAGATAATTAATATACTCACCAGACATGGATGGTCGAGACAGTCCGTAAACAGAGAGGTTCACACATTATTATCAATAAAAAATACACGTGTAGCTTCTATCGAAAACAATCTCTTGTTTGAACAGGCTATAAATCTTTCGATAAAACAAAATATTCGCTCACAGGACTTTCTTATTCTGGTTTACTGTCAATTGATAAAACCTGATAAGTTTGTTACATTCGATAAGAAATTACAAAGCATTTTCAGGCAAATTAACTCGAACAAAGATGGAAACCGGTAAATATAAAGTCAGATACATGAGGACCAAAAAAATCTATCCTCCAGAATATATTATCACTTGGCTTGATCGAAATAAAATTCGCAGTACAAAAGGACATTCTCATGAAAATAAAACTACTCAAAAAACAGTATGAGGAAAACCATCAAAACCAGAAGGAAAGTGACTAATAACCCAGCCACCAAGAAAACTAAACCAACTTTCAAAACCCCAACTGCCAGATACATTAAAATGCCAGACGGTACAAAGCATATGGTAATCGACCTGGGCTACAAAACTAACGCTCTCGACATGTTACGAGAATACTGCGGCCGCGGATAGCTGGGTCTTGCCGCACCGCCGCCGATACAAGTTCCACCGCCAAACCCACGCAGACAAGCGCTAAAACCACCCCAAAAAATTAGAAAGGCTTCTAGAAGCCAAATTCGAGCCACAAAAGTCTGTCCGGCCAAATGCGTTTCACCATGAATCCGGATGTTTTCAAGTTCTCTGTGCCGGCCTCACAAAATTTCAGCCAGATTTTATCTTCGCTTAATGTCCACCTGCCACAATGCGGGGGATTTTATCTGTACTCATGTCTCATCACCAACCCAAAACAGTTATTCTGGATACCAATATTTGGGTGGCATTTTTTTTGAGAGACGATGCTTTTCACTATGAAGCAATTAGGACGGTTGGTAAGCTGATAAAACAAAAATATAAAATACTTTTACAATCACCAGTGGCTTATGAGACTATCAATATTTTGGCAAATCGTAGATTTCATCTGCCAGATATTCTGAAATTCATCAAGGAATTTCTTGTTATTGAGATTTCGTTTGCTGAATTATTAAGTACGGTTACGAGTTACATGGGCAAGGTGAAGCTAAAATCGCAGGATTTTATTATTTTTCTATATTGTGCTAAAATCACTCCAGATTTATTTATAACTTTCGATAAAAACCTACAGTCAGCTGTCACACAACAATTAAAATTATGAGAATATTCAAGTCAACTTCCAGTTATAAGAATCAGAAAAAAAATCAACTTTCCAACAATAAAACCTGGATGGTATTACAATCATTAATCAAGGGCCTGGGTTACAAAACCAACGCGGTCGACCTTGTCAAAAAGAGTCGTTAATTATTACCTTGCCGCCACTCACGTGTCGGCCGCCCTCAGGCCGAGTGGCAGAACACACACGAGCCGCGCGCGTCCTCCCGGACGCCGCGGCTTTTCAAAATCATTTCATGTATATTTTATCTTC
Source organism: uncultured Candidatus Peregrinibacteria bacterium (assembly GCA_903858295.1). Taxonomy (GTDB): domain Bacteria; phylum Patescibacteriota; class Gracilibacteria; order UBA1369; family UBA1369; genus CAIOIA01. The sequence continues at coordinate 18,522 of CAIOIA010000122.1, forward strand.
GCTTAATGTCCACCTGCCACAATGCCTGGGAATTTACCAATACTCATGCCTAAGCACCCACCCGAAACAGTCATTACCGATACCAACATCTGGATTTCTTCTCTTTTTTATGATGAAAATCAGCATTACGAATCACTTCGAAAAATCCATCTTTATGAGATACAAAATTATATTGTCTATCTGCCACAGCCAATAATCTTTGAAATTATTACAGTGATGAGACGAGCCAATTATCCAAGGCACTTGATACAGAAGTTCGTGGATAAATTGTTAAATTATTCAAAATATAGAATCATAGTAATAAATTTTGAGGAATTATGTCAGCTGGGTATTAGCTATCCACAAAGAATTTCGTTGAAGTCAGTCGACTACCAATTCTTACTATATTGTGTTAAATTTAAACCAGATAAAATAGAAACCTATGACAAACAACTTAGTAAACACATCCAAGCAAGTCAAAATAATGAAAAGACAGAATAAGAATAAGCAGGAAAGCATCCTGGTGTTTCTCAGGAAGCACAAATTCAAGCTCGGCCATAGTTTCAATGCGGTCGACCTTGTAAACAAATATTCAGGGCGAGGTTAGATTTGTTTAGGCACGCCGTCTTCGTTTCAGTTCCACCGCCAAACCCCCGCAGACAAGCGCTAAAACCACCCCAAAAAATTAGAAAGGCTTCTAGAAGCCAAATTCGAGCCACAAAAGTCTGTCCGGGCAAACGCGTTTCACCATGAATCCGGATGTTTTCAAGTTCTCTGTGCAGGCCTCACAAAATTTCAGCCAGATTTTATCTTCGCTTAATGTCACCACGGTAAAGTCACAGAAGAATAAGCCTATCTGCGTAGATGAATGGCCCCAAAACCGCCCTAGAATATCTCACTCCAGTACAGGCTTATTTCTACAAATTTATTCAACTCCACATACTCGTCGACTTCGATGGTGCGATCGTCGTCAGCACCCCCACAGATTTTAACAATTTTTAAAATTCTCTTCATGTCTGCCTGTCAGAATCCGCTCATCTAACTCAAATCCTGATGACATCATACTCTCTCATCACACTAATCATATTCTGGTTCCTTCACTCGCCGCCACTTCGACCGCTCTAATCTTTACTTTTGCAGGAAAAGTAAGTAATATTCAGAAAAGTAATAACAATTTACATTATGCAATACGGTAAGAGTTCGATGAGTAGCAAATATCAGGTCACAATACCGGCAGATGTAAGAGCTGAGCTACATATAGATTCTCCGGATTATGACATAGTCTGGATCAAGATTCCATCAGGCGATTTCCTGATCAAGCCTAGAAAGAAACTGGAGAAAGATGAAAATCCATTCTTGAGAGTTTTTGGCATGTTTGAAGGAGTAGGTGGTGGGACAGTTGTAGACGAATTTATCAATGAGAAAAAGGAAGAAGCTTTACGCGAAAATCTATGAATATTTTTGATTCATCAGTTTGTCTGGCCATAATTTTGAACGAAAAAGGCACTGAGAAGGTGAGAGATTTAGTGAAAATAACTTTCGCTCAGAAAGAAAGTATTTTTATCCATCAGGTCAATTTCATCGAAGTTCTATACAAAGCGCGCACAAAACTTCCAACACACAGCGTCAACGATCTCCTCGCCGAATTCAGCTCACCATGGTGGGGTAAACTCTCATACATGGATTCAGACCTAATGCTTCTGGCTGCAGAACTCAAAAATAAATTCAAAAACGCTTCTCTGGCAGACTGCATCGGATTGGCAATCAGCAAAATACTCAAGGCCACTTTCTGGACTGCGGACAGCCTTCTAGCAGAGATAGGCAAAGCTGAAAATATTTCCGTAGTCTTAATCCGCCCATGACAAATCACCTCCACAACTGGGCTATCATCTGGCAGCTGGTCAAAGGTGATTTCAAATTGCGCTACAAGGGCTCCATGCTCGGCTACTTCTGGACCCTATTCAAGCCACTCATGCTTTTCGGAGTGATATACCTGGTCTTCTCAGTCTTCCTCCGGAACCCCATGCAGAATTATGCTGTATTTCTTCTGCTCGGCATCATAATCTGGACATTTTTCTCCGAAGCTACCATGACAGGCATGAACAGTCTGCTCAGCAAACGTGATCTCATCACGAAAATCTATTTCCCACGAGAAGTTATAATCCTCGCCTCCGTGCTTTCCAGCTTCATCACGCTGCTGCTAAACCTTATCATCTTCGCGATATTTTATGTCAGTGCGGGCCTTATGCCGGGCGTGACTACTTTGCTTTTCATACCATATTTATTTTTACTTTTTCTTTTTACTTCAGGTCTGACATTCATACTCGCCAGTCTATATGCGCGTTTTCACGATCTGGGGCATATCTGGGAAGTGCTTCTGCAAATACTCTTCTGGCTTTCGCCAATTGTATATGATTTGTCTTTCGTGCCTGAGGCATACAGACAATGGCTTTATCTAAATCCGCTCACGCAGTTTATCTCCTATTCTCGCCGTATATTCCTCATCAATCAGTCGCCATCTCTTAAGCAGAATTTGCTACTACTGATTATCAGCGTCGGAACTTTCGCTCTCGGATATTACTTCTTCAAGAGGCAGGAATACATCATAGCTGAGACCATATAAACAACTCATGACCAGCGCCATCTCAGTAAAGAGTCTCACCAAAACCTTCATACTTCCTCACCAGAAGCGCACTACTTTGAAGGAGAGTTTTGTCGATTTCTGGCAGAGACAGACTTATGAGAAATTCGCTGCACTCAGCGACGTGAGCTTCGAAGTAAATCGCGGCGAATTCTTCGGTATAATCGGGCCGAACGGCTGCGGCAAAAGTACATTACTGAAAATTCTCGCAGGTATATATCGGCCTGACAGTGGCATCGTGACTATAGGTATGGCAGACAAGGGCACGCATCACGCAGGCACACATAGTACGCCTCAGCCTCTCAGCATCGCTTCACTGCTTGAGCTCGGTATAGGCTTCCAGCAGGATCTCTCGGCTCGTGAAAACATTTTCATCAATGGGACTTTACTCGGTCTCACGGCTAGACAAATACGTCGTCTGCTTCCTGGAATAGTAGAATTTGCAGGAATTGAAAACTTCCTGGATTTGAAAGTGAAGAACTTCTCTTCCGGCATGCGACAACGACTAGCTTTCGCTATAGCAGCGCACATCGACGCGGATATATATCTTTGCGATGAAGTACTGGCTGTCGGTGATGAAAGTTTTCAGAAAAAATGTTTCGAAACTTTTGCCAGTTGGCGTGAGCAGGGCAAGACAGTGGTTCTCGTAAGCCACGATGCAAACCAAATAGCTACGCTTTGCGACCGCGCCATATACCTCGATCACGGACAACTCAAATCCACAGGATCCGCTCACCAGGTGATAGCGGATTATCACGCTGCTCTGGCCGGATAAATATCGAAAATTCCGACTATGCCGATCGACTACTTTTTGACTACCTAGACAAGTGTTTTCGCTTTACCGTCGGGAGAAATCATGATAATCCATACAAGCCTGGTTGACTTATCGGCAAAATGCCTCCTGCGCCCAAATGATAAAACAGTCCAAAAAAATTAAACTTCCGGCTGATCTATACTCCCGCAACACACTTTTCGGCCTTCTCACACAATTTATCCTGGATCACAGAACTCCAGATGAGCACGATCGCAGTCTCGAAGTGCTTGATGTAGGAGGAAGTGGAAGCCGTCTTTCATGGTTCATGCCGCAACACACGCGGATAACTATTCTCGACAAGAAGCTTCCGGAGATAGAGACGAAAACCAATTACATAGTCGGAGATGCGGCTAATATGCCTTTCGTAGACGGTCAATTCGATCTGGTCATCTGCTCGGATATGATAGAGCACGTGGACGCCGGCACCCGTCAGGCTGTACTCTCTGAACTTTTCCGCGTATCGCGTCGTCACGTGATACTGGCCGCACCATTCGCGAATATCATAAATCAGAAAGCGGAAGAATTCATAAATAATCAATTCCGGGAATACACAGGCGAGAATCATCCTTTCCTTATCGAACATCTGCAGAAAGGCCTACCTGATCTGGATGAAATCATTCATTTCATGGATGAGCACTCCATCCCGAATATCAGGATAGGCGAAGGCAATATCTACAATTGGTATCTGCAGCAGCTGACCAGCGGAGCGAAACTGAATCAACCGGCGGTGATGAATCATCCCGCACATATCATGTCTTCAGGCTCAGAGCATCGACCTACTGCCAAAGGACTCTCCATAGATGATTCCTCAGATGAGAAAATCCTGACTTTCAACGAATTCTTCAATGAAAATTTGTACAAACTCGGTAATTTCCGCGCGCCGAATTATCGCACTGTGCTCTTCTGCGATCGTCAGAACGCCACAGATCGTCAGGAAATAGTAGAGCTGGTGGAAGAACATAATAATTTCCACACCACCACTTATCTGGAAGCCTATAAGAAGGCTTTTGATGAAATTCGACAATTACTCGACATCAAGGATCGAGAACTATTAAGCCATCTCAGCCGTGACGGCGAGACTTTTTCCAAGCTGCAACTGCTGGAAAGCCGCCTCTCCGCGCGAGAAAATCAGCTGAAATTATTGGATTCCCAGATAGACGAAGCCCACGCTGTGATTCAGGAGAAAGATCGAGAAAATTCACTAGCCAAAGCCAGACTAAATCAGAGTGAAAATCAGCTTAACCAGATCCAGCTGCGTGCAGCCCAGATAGAGGAGAGACTTCATTTCCAGGTCAGGCAGATTGGTCTGATGGAGACTCAGCTTCGTTCACAGGATATACTGGTCGACCGGCTCAAGGAAGCCCTGGCGGCGTCAGAGCGAAGTGAGCAAGAATTGACCAATCTGATAATTATAAAAGAGCAGAGTCACTCCGAGCAGACGCAGGAACTCATACAGAAAAACCAACAGATCATTAATCTTCAGGTATCTCTGGCAGAATACAAGCAGGAATTGGAGACAGTATTACGCTCCCGTTCATGGAAGCTGGTCAAGCTATATGGCAAAGTGAAAAACACTCTCTATCTGAGGCCGAAAAATCTTATTCATACAGCTTTTCAGGTGTTATCCAGGATGGGGCCTCGTGAATTTCTCAAGCGACTGAAACGAAAAATCTTCAACAGCCGTCAGGTATTGGCTCCGGCTCCAAACGAATATCAGAAATTTGTCGAAGATTCGGCACTGTCTTCCGGCGAACAGAAGAAAATCCGCGCCATCATCTCAGATTTTACTTACCAGCCACTCATCTCTATCCTGATGCCGGTATACAATGTCGACGAGATTTGGCTTCGCAAGGCGATAAATTCAGTGATGGCCCAGCTCTATCAGAAATGGGAATTATGTATTACTGATGACGCTTCGACCGCTCCTCACATCCGCGTGATTCTGCAGGAATATGCTCAGATGGATAGCAGAATCAAAGTCCATTATCGCTCGCAGAACGGTGGCATCGTGAAAGCGTCCAATAGCGCCTTGAAAATGGCCAAAGGTGCCTACATCGGGCTACTCGATAATGACGATGAATTAACGAATGACGCGCTATATGAGGTGGTGAAAGTGTTACAGCAGCAGCGTTATGATTTGATTTATTCTGATGAAGATAAGCTGGAAATGGACGGTACGCACACAGAGCCATTCTTCAAGCCTGATTTCAATCCTGATCTGCTCTTCTCCAACAATTACATCTGTCATTTCAGTGTAATGCGCCGCAAAGTGGTAGAAGAAATAGGGGGGCTCAGGGAGGGGCTGGATGGCTCCCAGGATTACGATCTGGTACTTCGCCTCACCGAGCAGAAACGCAGCATATATCACATACCGAAAGTTCTCTATCATTGGCGGAAAATCCCCGGATCTACAGCTGCCACAGTAGAAGCCAAACCATATGTCTTCGAAGCAGCCCGAAGAGCACTACGTGACACTCTCAAGCGCCGTGGTATACGAGCGGAAGTCCTGGATGGCTTATGGAAGGGCTCATATCGCGTGAAGCGTGAAATCATCGGAGAACCGCTGGTGTCCATTCTCATCCCATTCCGTGACAAAGTAGAAGTCTTGAAAATCGCCATCGAGAGCATCTTCGCCAAGACCACATATCAGAATTATGAAATTATTCTTATCAATAATGATTCGGAATTACTCGAGACACGCCAGTATCTCCGCGAGATAGAGCATTGTCCACGAGTGCGTCTGCTTCATTACAATGCGCCTTTCAATTATTCAGCTATCAATAATTTCGCAAGTCTACGCGCGAAAGGGGAGTATCTTATACTGCTGAACAACGACACAGAGGTGATTTCCGCTGACTGGATCGAGGCTATGCTGGAGCAGGCACAGCGCCCTGAAGTGGGATGTGTCGGAGCGAAACTGCTATATCCGAACAATCAGATTCAGCATGCCGGAGTGATAGTCGCGCTGGGTGGCGCGGCCAATCATGCCTTCTCTAAGCTTTCTGCCGAAGACAATGGTTACTTCGGGCAAATAAATGTTATTCGCGATTACAGTGCTGTCACAGGGGCCTGTCTCATGGTGAGAAAATCTATCTATGAAGATTTGGCCGGGCTGGACGAAGAGAATTTAGCTGTCTCTTTCAACGATGTGGATTTCTGCCTGAGACTACGCGAGAAGGGCTTGCTGGTCGTCTATACGCCTTATGCTCTCCTCTATCATCACGAGTCTTATTCCAGAGGTTACAGTGTGGCCTTCAATGAAGAATATTATTTACGCCGCAGACATCAGCAGATATTTCAGACAGGAGACCCATATTACAATCCAAATCTGACGGGGGAAAGACTGGACTTTAGCCTGAAATTAATGGATAAAGTTAAGTAGGCACGCAGTGCCATATCAAAAATAAAACACTCACATACTCCAGAAAAATAAATCAGACGGTATGTCCCCAAACAAAAAATCTACAAAAGTTTCTCATTCACCTTCCACCCCGCCATCTCGCCCATCCGATTCTCCGCTTCTGGACAGGATAATCCGTGTCCATCTATATCTTCTGATTTTCCTGATACCGCTTATATTCTGGCCGGACACTCTTACCGTATTCACGCTCCCCAAATTAGTTGTACTGCGCGGCATTTCCATCTCCTCAGGCATATTTATTCTCCTGAAATTATTTCTCTCATCGCGGGTCACTCTGCGTTTCTCCAGAAATTTTCTTTTTCTAGGCTTCTGGCTTCTCAGTCTGGTGCTCAGTACTATTTTTACTCTGAATCTGGACACAAGTCTCTTCGGTCAATACGGCCGTTATCTCGGGTTTTTCACAATGCTGAATTTTCTGCTCATCCCGGTCTTCATAGTGAATTTCTTCACAGCGTCAGAATCCAGAAAATTATTAAGCGCTACACTCATCGCCTCTTCTCTCGTGGCCTTGTACGGATTATTACAATATTTCAACTTCTTCGGACTGGTGAAATTCCCTTATGACTGGTCTGATTCCCCGCAAAGCCGCGTCTTCGGCACTCTCGGTCACGCCAATCACTTAGGCGGATATCTGGCAGCCCACGCCCTGATTCTCCTCTACCACCCTGGTCTACGCTGGCTGAAGAAGGGGAGTGTACTGTCTAAAATCCTTTATTCGCTGATACTGCTGATTCATCTTATCACGCTGGTACTTACGGCCAGCAGAGGAGCTATCTTGGCATTTATATTGGGGCTCGCGGTTTGCCTCATCGTCGGTCGCATTACCAATCACAGGCACAAATCAAGCCACACACAGCCACACCTAATCGGCACAAAGCCGGCCAAATCACAACCACACAACGCCTCCACCCGCACTATTTCCAGCTTTTCACTAAGCGCTAAGCGCTTTGCGCTCTACATACTCCCCATCCTCCTCCTCTTCGCTATCACGGGCTCAGCACTATATTATTACCGCGACTCTCTATCCGGCCTCGGCCTGTTCAAGCGCACAGAGGCGACCGTCGAGACAATAGGAAAAGGCATAATCCCAGACCGCATCAGCTTCCTATATTCATCACTTGCCATGTGGGCGGATCACCCAATCACCGGCACAGGCCTCTCGACATTTCGTGATGCGTATTCAGCTTATCGCCGCGCTGATTACGCTATCGATGGCCCGGGTAATGCTCAGAATATCACTGTCCCAGAGGCCGCGCATAATGAATACGCAAATATACTCGCGACTCAGGGTAGTATCGGTTTTGTGGCTTATCTACTGATGATTTTCGCTGCGTACAGACTGCTTTATCTTGCGCTGCGTCGCGCGGAGGCAGTCACTCATGGCGAAGACAGAAATTATTATTTGGCTTTATGTGGCGGAATCTCTGTGTATCTGTTTCAGACAATTTTCAATTTCGGAGAAATCAATAATCTTTTTCTTTTTTATCTATTACTGGGGCTGATTTTCAGCATTGGAAAAG